>DATBNH010000606.1:0-3231 GCA_036554405.1 Cellvibrionaceae bacterium
GTTGATGCATATGCCATAAAAAAACAACCGAGGTTTTCGGGGTTTGGGTCATTGCAGTGCTTCCAGCATTTCTGGCGTTACCAATACCACGCCTTCCGGTGAAATATAAAAGCGTTTTTTATCTTCTTCTGGATTATGGCCGATGACCATGCCCTCTGGGATCACGCAGGAGCGGTCAATTAGCGCTTTATTTATTTTACAGTTTCTGCCTACCTCAACTTTGGGGAATAATACTGAATCGGTAATCTCACTGTAGGAATGCACCCGCACACGAGGAAAAAGCAGTGAGTGGCTAATCTTCGAGCCGGAGACAATGCAGCCACCGGCTATCATTGAGTCAACCGCCATGCCACGCCTGCCGTCGTCGTCAAAAATAAACTTCGCCGGGGGCACGTGTTCCTGGTAAGTCCAGATGGGCCACTGCTCATCGTATAGATCTAACTCGGGGGTAATCCCGGTTAATTCCAGATTCGCCTGCCACAGGGCGTCAACCGTGCCTACGTCACGCCAGTAGGCTTCGCCGCCACTGACCGGGTCTTTAAAGGGAAAGGCAATAATTTTGCGAGAGCCAAGCAGCGAGGGAATAATATCCCTGCCAAAATCATGGCTGGAGCCTTCTACTGAGCTGTCTTTCTCCAGTTCCTCAAACAGCACCTCGGTAGAGAATACATAGATGCCCATAGAGGCCAGGGCTATGCCCGGCTTGCCGGGGATACACTCGGGCTCGGGCGGCTTTTCGGTGAAGCGCTTGATGTTGTAGTCGGGGTCTACATCCATCACCCCAAACGCCGAGGCTGTCTCGGAGGGCACTTCAATGCAGCCCACAGTAATGTCGGCGCCGCGCTCAACATGAGCTGCGAGCATGGTGCCGTAGTCCATTTTATACACGTGATCGCCGGCCAGGATGAGCACATAAGCCGGGTTGTGGCGGCGAATAATATCGAGATTTTGCAACACGGCATCGGCTGTGCCTGAATACCAGGATTCTCCGAGGCGCTGCTGGGCGGGTAACAGCTCGACAAACTCGCCCATTTCGCCACCAAGGAACCCCCAGCCGCGCTGGATATGACGGTTGAGTGAATGCGACTTGTACTGGGTGAGCACGCTGATGCGCCGAATGCCTGAGTTGACACAATTAGAGAGAGGAAAATCTATAATGCGAAACTTACCGCCAAAGTGAACAGCGGGTTTGGCACGCCAGCGCGTCAGGTCTTTAAGTCGAGTGCCCTGCCCTCCTGCCAATACCAGGCCCAGGGTTTCGCGGGTAAGCCGACTGACAAAACGGCCGGATGACATTTCACTCATAGCTGGTGCTCCTTGTTTTCATTAATGTGTGGCAGATTTAATTATGGGGGTTATTCCATTAAGCAACTTCAAAATGTGTGACTTACAAGACATTGTCCTATTGACATAAAACAGTGCGCGCAATCTGACCGTGCTCTTTTTTGGCAAGAACTCGGTCAGCGATTTACCAGTGTAGACTCTTTTTGGGGCATTTTTAACGATTGGCATTGTTACAATTCACAAAAAAGATGACCTGTTGATGACAGAGCAATATGAATGCCAAAAGCATTTGGCATTAGTGATGTCACCGGCACTTTTACTGTCATAGATCGGCTGTATAATCAGAGGGCGCCGGTGCAGGTAGCTCGCTACAGTATGCAGTTATCATACGCCTTAGCTGGCATTAAAGATGCAGTATCCAGACACTCAGGTAAAAAACTTGCTATTGTGGTGCATGGTTAACCGTTAAACCCTCGATAGAGTAGCTTTTCGGTGTTACGTTTTTATGTTTTATCCCATTAAAAGGAATAGGTGTTAAATGCCGCGCCCCAAAGCGATACAGATAAATGACGCCATGCGATCTATCAGTGCAGCTAATCATCACGATCCATTTGCTGTGCTGGGGTGCCATCCTCTGGCTGAAAGTAAACCGGAGCAGGTCAAGGCGCTGGTGTATTTACCCGATGCCCAGTCGCCCACCATTGAAACCGCAAACGGCTTTGAGCCCCTGCAGGCTATAGGCGAGGGTTTCTACAGCTGGGAGGGCGAGCGTCAGGCACTGCCTGTTCACTATCGTGTCAGCTGGTATGACAGCCACCAATACTGCCACACCTTGGTGTATCCCTATACGTTTTTGCCTGTGCTTGGCGATGATGACTTGTACCTGTTTGGTGAAGGCCGACATTGGCAGATATATCAGCATATGGGCGCGCGTTGCCGCACCATAGACGGTGTCGCCGGTGTGTTGTTTGCTGTGTGGGCTCCCGCCGCTTCACGGGTGAGCGTAGTGGGTAATTTCAATAGCTGGGATGGCCGCCGTCACCCTATGCGTTGCCGGGGTAGCAGTGGCGTGTGGGAGCTTTTTATCCCCGATATAGGCGCCGGGGAAGTGTACAAATTTGAATTGCGTGAGCGCGCCAGTGGTAAGGTGGTGGTGAAAACAGACCCCTATGGCCAGCGTTTTGAGCTGCGCCCAGCCACCGCTGCTATCGTTTGCGACCAGACACCCTATCCCTGGCAAGATCAGTCATGGCTGGATGCGCGCAAGGAGTGGGACTGGCAGCACAGCCCCCTGTCTGTGTACGAGTTGCATTTAGGCTCCTGGCGCAGGCAAGACGATAACGGCTTTTATAACTACCGCGAACTGGCGTTAATGCTGGTGGAATATCTGCAGCCTTTGGGCTTTACCCATGTGGAAGTGTTACCTGTTTCCGAGCACCCGCTGGATGATTCCTGGGGCTATCAATGCACCGGCTATTTTGCTCCCAGCAGCCGTTTTGGCTCGCCCGATGATTTTCGCTTTTTTGTGGATTACCTGCATCAGCACGATATTGGCGTACTGCTCGATTGGGTGCCGGCACATTTTCCCAAAGATGAATTGTCGCTGGCCCGGTTTGACGGTACCGCGCTGTATGAACATGAGGACCCGAGGCTGGGTGAACACCGCGACTGGGGCACGCTGATTTTCAATTACGGTCGCAACGAGGTGTGTAATTTTTTAATAGCCAGTGCGCTCTATTGGATTAAAGAGTTTCATATTGACGGACTGCGGGTGGACGCTGTGGCCGCTATGCTACACCTTGATTACTCCCGTGAAGAGGGTGACTGGCTACCCAACCGCTACGGCGGCAATGAGAATCTTGAAGCCGTGGCCTTTTTGCGGGAGCTGAATATTCAGTGTCACGGGCAGCACCCGGGCGTATTGGTGATTGCCGAAGAGAGCACTTC
>DATBNH010000611.1:0-2565 GCA_036554405.1 Cellvibrionaceae bacterium
GGGCTTGCGGCTGACATTGATGCCCTCGGGCGGTAAGCGGTTCTGGTAGCTCATGCACGTGTGCGCGGGATCATAGCGGTGCCGTAGGCGACCACTTCAAGGCAGGCGGTACCGGCGCGAGAAGAGCGTCCGGCAATAGCAGCCGTTTGCAACTTAACGTTAAACACCGTTTGCGCCCCTAGTGCCTCGGCTTGTTCGCGCATACGCAAAATCGCCTCGCGGCGGGCGCGATCAAGCAAGGTTTCATAGGTATTAAGCCGCCCACCTACCAGCATGCGTAGTACAGCAATAAAGCGCTTAAAGTAATCGGCGGAAATGACCACAGAACCCACTACCAAAGCCGTATCTGGGGAAGGGAATTGCGGCGGCGGCAGGCGTTCGGGAAACACCAGAATTTTCGATTGGCGTTCGCGGCTGATAATTGAGCGATAATGACGGCGCTCGGCTATACCGCCAAAGACAAAACCGAGCAATAACAAAATAGCGGCAAAAATCAGCGGGCCCAAAAACTGGGCAAAAGCGGCAAGTTCCATGTGTCTACTCCAGTACCACGGCGGTGCCGTAGACAAATAACTCGCTCGCTCCTTGGGCTACAGAACTGGTCGAGAAGCGCACATTGAGCACCGCATTGGCGCCAATAGATTGCGCCTGCTCCTTCATGCGCTCCATCGCCTCCTCGCGGGAGTCGTTTAACAGCTCGGTGTAGCCTTTAAGCTCGCCGCCAAACACATTCTTGAATGAGGCGGCAATATCGCGCCCCACATGCTTGGCACGTACCGTACTGCCCTGCACCAGGCCCAAATGGTCGACAACCTTGCGACCGGGAACCACTTCCAGATTGGTGATTAACATAGTAAAGACTCCTTGTGAAAAGCGCTTGAGTATAACCTGAACGCCAGCAGTTGTACGCTATTTACGTGGCTATGTTGAGTGGTGGCTAGGTTGGGTAAGCTCTACGTCACTCGACAAGAGCTTAACCCGACTTTAAAGCTGTATCACCCTCCCAACCTGCACCGTATCCTGCTCGCTTACCCCGGCCTGTTCGGCAAAACTCGGCCATTGTTCGACTGTCGCAATAATTTCATCGGCAGCGCGTGCAACCACAGGCCGCGGCATTTTTAATAATTGTCCCTGCTTATAGGCTTCGCTCGGGCGTGGTGGATTTGGCTGGTAGCCGAAACCCGCCGCGTGGTACTCGCCAGGGGTTAATGAGGGTACCAGATCATATGCAGGAGACAGTCGGTAACCGGCATCGCTATAAATAAAACTGAAGTTGCGTTCGTGGTCATCGGTGTTGTGAATAGCGCGGTTAAACAACATAAGCCGCAGCAGTTGTTCGCTATCGGTTTTTATGTCTACAGAAAAACGTTCAATTAAATGCCTGATGTCGTCGTAGCGAAACACACCGCCGTGGTCTCGTTGAGATGCAGGTTCTTTTAATAGTCCATTGACAGTAATTAAGTGATGTCGGTATCCATTGGGCGACAGGTCAAATCGGTTGAGCAGCAAGACTTCACGGTTGTTGATGCCTGGCAAAAGGCGTCCATTTTCGATGTGAATTCCTGCCGCCTGAGCCATTAACAGGCAAGCCAATTCCACGCGAGTATTATTGTAGGGGTCACGGCTACGATTAAATTTTCCCAGGTAACGCTTGTGGCCATCGTGCAGTAAAGCTTTGGGGCGAGCGCCGCCAATGCCAGAGCCATGATTGCCCAAAAAAAGTAACCCTAATTCATTAAGTCCATCGCCTTCAGGCAGGGCAGTATCAAGCCCGTGGGCAGTGGCTTCGATGTTTGCAAGGCTCGAAATCTCGCTGCCATATTCGTAAACGGGCGGGTGGCCTTCAGGCACAATACTCAGTGCGCCTATGCGGCTGGAGCCAATTAAATGTAATGTATCGATGGCGCTGTTGGCGTTGAATTTTTTCTTGTCGCGGTAATAGGCCACATGGGTGAGTACTTGTCGTCCCCAGGCGTCTGGCAGATAGTCATCAACAAAAGCTGGAATACCCCCCCGGCAGTCAAATACGAATTCCTGAGTTTTCAGGGGCAGAGCGATGGGATCTATGGGGAAGGACCCCGCCAGTGAAAGATAAGCAGTGCTATAGCGCACCCCGACTTTTTCCGGTACGCCCTGTTTTTCTAATATCACCATCTCTGCGGCGAGCACAATCCCAAGTTGTTCGCTATTGATGTAAATGTCGAACCTGGCCTTAGTCATCGAAAAGGCTCTCTTCTTTCACAAACAACTGATCAAAGCCCGGTGTCATATCCAGTAATTCTGCTGCGTGGTAGTAGCGCGCCAGGGCAACACTTAAATCACCCTGCTCCATGCGTTGCAAGGTGGAGCGTGCCACACCTAAACGCAGTGCAAATGCACTCATGTCATCCATCGGGAAGGTTTTTTTACGTGCTGCTTTGAGCCGTTGACCCAACGCGGGCAGGGTGATGGGTGTATCTGCAACCATGGTCTATTGTCCACCGACGAATATCTGGCCAGATAGTACCGATAAAACGGTATAAAGTCCAAAATAAGACAATAATATACCGAAATAAAGGTAATTAT
>DATBNH010000639.1:0-2638 GCA_036554405.1 Cellvibrionaceae bacterium
GGCGGCTGGCGTTTGCATGAGCCCGCCAATACCGAAGATAAACCCGCCGAGGCACCTACCCCCAGCAGTGCTGGCGCGGTGGACTCATTGCTGCAACAGGCCGAAGCAGAATATCAGCGCGGTAACTATGAACGCGCCATCGCCACCGCCGAGCGCGCCCTCAGAATCGATAGGCGCAACGGCGCTATTTATTTGCTGTTGGCCCAGAGTTATTGGCAACAGGCACTGCCGGTACAGTCAGAACAATTCGCCCGCCAGGGGCTGCGTTATAGCCAAAGTTTGCAGCTTACCGATGCGCTTAATAAGGTGCTAAATGAAGTGGCGGGGAGGCGTTGAAGTTTTGGGTGGACGAAGAACGATAAACGTCTGACGCGGTGGTTTTGTAGGCCTCATTAGAATACGAGCTATGCGAGTAGACGCAATGGGACATCGAACATGCGTAGAAGGGCGGGAGACGTAAAAGCGTCTGACGTCGGATGTCGGACGCGGATGGACTTGCAGGTCTCATTAGATCATGAGTTTAACGAGTGATCGTAATGGGACAACACTCTCTACGGCTACACCCTCAATAATTCACCAGGAGTCTTATGAAAAAAAGTTTTTGGTTGATCGTTTTGTTCTGGGCTGCTTTGCCTGTGTCGGCGGCGGATTATGCGGCGGTGAGCGAGGATGGCCGGGTGGCTGTGGCTACGGTGCAGCCGCGTGCTACCGAGGCGGCGCTTGAGGTGATTGCCGCCGGCGGCAATGCGGTGGATGCGGCGGTGGCGGCAACATTGGCGTTGGGTGTGGTAGATGGCCATAACTCCGGTATTGGCGGCGGATTGTTTGCGCTGGTGCACTGGGCCGATGGCACGGTTGAGGCCATTGATGGCCGCGAAATAGCGCCAATGGCAGCGCATAGAGATATGTATGTGCAGGACGGTAAAGTGGTTTCACAGCTTAGTCGTAGCGGGCCGTTGGCTTCAGGTATTCCCGGTTCGGTTGCGGTGTTCGATTACTTACTTAAAAAAGGCGGCGCTCTTAAACGCCCACAGGTTTTTGCCCCGGCCATTAGCCTGGCAGAGAGAGGTTTTGCTATCGATGGTATTTATGCCCGCCGCCTGGTGCGCCATGCCGACCTGTTGGCACAATATCAGGGTAGCCGCGAGGTATTGCTAAACAGCGAGGGCGAGCCCTGGCCCGCCGGCCATGTACTGATGCAAACCGATTTGGCCGGCACCTATAAAGCCATTGCCGAATACGGCAGCGATTATTTCTACAAGGGCGAATTTGCCAAAAAAGCTGGCGAGTGGATGGCGGCAAACGGCGGCATAATTACGGCCAAAGACTTTGCCGATTACCAGCTGTTAATTCGTAATCCGGTGCGCTCCCACTACCGGGGTTACGAGGTCATCGGCTTTGGCCCACCCAGTTCTGGCGGGGTACATGTGGCGCAAATTCTTAATATACTCGCGGAGTTTGACCTCGCTAAAGCTTCTGCAGCTGAGCGCTATCACCTGTTGGCCGAGGCAATGAAACTGGCTTTTGCCGACCGCGCTCACTGGCTGGGCGACCCGGCCTACAGCGATGTGCCCAAGGGCTTAATCTCGCCTCAATATGCCCAAAAGCTGGCGGCTAAAATAGAGTCTGAAAAGGCGCTGGTGGATGTTAATTACAATACACCGGAGAATGCCAAAACTGATTTGTTCGACAAACACACCACCCATATAGCCACCGCCGACAAACAGGGTAATTGGGTAGCTATTACCACCACGGTGAATACCGATTTTGGCTCCAAGGTAATTATTCCCGGCACCGGGGTGGTGATGAATAATCAGATGGATGACTTTACCGCTCAGCCGGGGGTGGCCAATATGTATGGTCTGATGGGCAGCGAGGCCAACAGCATCGCACCGGGTAAACGCCCGCTGTCGAGTATGAGCCCCACGCTGGTGTTAAAAGCAGGCAAGCCGGTAATGACCTTAGGCGCCGCTGGCGGCCCCACTATTATTAGTCAGGTAGTGCAGACTTTAGTGCAGACCATAGATCTTGATCTACCACTGTCCGAGGCACTTGCGGCGCCCCGCATCCATCACCAGTGGCGCCCCGATAAATTGTTTGTGGAAAAAACGTTGTCGGAAACTGTCACCGATGCCTTAGCCGCACGCGGGCATACCCTGGATACCCTCGGCCCCTACGGTTCTACCCAGGCTATTAGTATTAACGCCGACGGCGAGTTTGAGGCGGTGGCCGAGCCACGACTGATTGAGCGCAATAGGCCGTAGATCGGGTAATAGGTTGCAGGTTTTCTTAGCGCAGACTCCTCCCCAGCCCTCCCCAGAGGGGCGGGAGTAGTTGCTCAGCGGTTATCAAGCCGCTTTGGTAGCGCCTGCACCCGCGGCGCGAAAGGCGTTGTCTAGCGCTGCTGGGTCGCGCTCGCGCTTGATGGCTTCAAAAAAAGCCAGGGCCTCGGGGTAGCGCAACTTCAAATACATCAGCCACTGTTTAATGCGATTGCCCGCATACTTGCTGGGATAGGCATGCTGGCTGATGCCATAGTAGCCATACAGCAAGTCCAGCACTTCGGCCCAGCACATGGGCGTGTAGTGAGTGCCGTGCAGGTGCGCTTTAATTTGCAGGGCAAGGTCGGGGCAGGCCA
>DATBNH010000641.1:0-2749 GCA_036554405.1 Cellvibrionaceae bacterium
CCTGAATCGTGAATTTATCACAATCTGTTAGCAGGTAATCTCGGCTGGGTGTGTTTGGGGCAGTTTTCCTGTATCGAACATGCGACACTTATGTGCCAGGCGCATTAATGGCGTTTTTTTCAGGGACAAAGACCGGTTTAATGCGGTTTTAAGCAAAGGAGAACCACGATGAGTAAACAACAGGTGCGAGACTCGGAAGACGCTCGCGAGCAGCGGATGAAGGTGGAGCTACGCAAGGGAATTCAATGTTACTTTGATGTAGACGGCATCACCATCAAAGTATGGGGGTCCGCATGGTCAGGCCGAGAGCTGGTCTATTTGAACGATCAGGTGGTATCCGATAAACGCAGCTATCGGTTGTCTACACCCCACGAGTTTGAGCACGCTGGAGTGCATTATAAGGTCGAGCTTGGCACTGAATCGATACTGCGTGGGCAGTATTCGATAGTGTTATTACGCAATGGCGAGCGCATTGACTCTGATGTGGCCAGCTATGAGCTTTTTGCTACTCAGAACCCGGCAAAACCCTTTAGCTGGTGGCGCGAGATTGCCAAGATATTCTCCTGGTTTGTTCTGGGGGCTATTGCCGGGGCCTCGGGAATGCTTACCTATCATGGTATCCAAGCCCTGCTCGGAGGCCAGTAATGTTTATTGACAGTGAAATCGTACGTGAGGTTCGGCAGAGCCGTGGCTGGACCCAGCAACAATTGGCTGAGGTTGCCGATCTGAGCTTGCGCACAATCCAGCGGGTAGAGAACCAGTCGGTGGGCTCGCACGAAACCGTCGCCTCCCTGTGTGCGGTGTTGCACGTCGACCGCGAGCAGCTGCTTCAGCCCGAAAAACGCCACAGTCAAGGAAGCGGACTTCGGGTTCTGGTAATTCCTGCCGCTGCAACCCTGGGTGCAATTATCGGATCGGGGCTGACGTTGTTGTTTATGCAAATGGGTTAACGGCAAGTCGGGCTGCGGCTGCTCTACTGTGAAATTCTGTTTGCACGTGTATGCTGGTAGTAGCTGTGTAAAATCGCCGTGTTTTTTTATAGAGGAATCTATGCCCCTTAAAACTATTGCCTATTCGGTGTTGGATTTAGCTCATGCGCGCATTGACGCCAGTTATGGCGATGCCTATGCGGGTATGGTGGCCAGCGCCCAATGTGCCGATGCACTGGGTTATACGCGCTATTGGTTGGCCGAGCACCACAGTATGGAAGGTATTGGCAGCTCTGCTACCAGTGTTTTAATCGGTCATATTGCCGGTGCTACCGAGCGGATTCGTGTGGGTGCGGGCGGTATTATGCTACCGAATCACGCGCCTATTATTATTGCCGAGCACTTTGGTACACTCATGGAGCTTTACCCCGGCCGCATCGATTTAGGTGTGGGGCGCGCACCCGGTAGCGATGGCGCCACCATGCGTGCATTGCGCCGAGATGCGCGAAGTGGGGTTGATGACTTTCCTGAGCAGTTGGCCGAGCTGCAATATTTTTTGGGCGATGTACAGGCGAATCAAAACGTTATTGCTGTACCTGGGCAGGGCAGTCATGTGCCTATTTGGCTGTTGGGTTCCAGTTTATATAGTGCGCAACTGGCGGCTAAGCGCGGCTTGCCGTTTGCGTTTGCCTCGCACTTTGCGCCGCGTTTAATGATGGAGGCGCTGCATATCTATCGCGCCGGTTTTCAGCCCTCGGCAGCGCTCGCTAAACCCTATGCCGCCATCGGTGTGCCGGTGGCCGCCGCAGAAACCGATCAGCAGGCTGCGCATTTATTTACCACCGCGCAGCAAAGTATTTTAGCGCTGTTGCGCGGCGAGCATTTACGCTTACGGCCACCGGTAGACTCTATGGAGGCGTTATGGAACCCGGTAGAGGCGCAACATATTCGCGACTTTCACCAACTTGCTGTGGTGGGTAGCCCCAGTACCGTTAAAAACAAGTTAGACAAACTGGCGACTGAGACCGGGGCAGATGAATTTATTTTTGCCAGCAGTTTTTATGATCCACAAGACCGACTAAATTCATTGCGCATGGTTGCCGAACAAATGCGGGCTTGAAGCTAAGGCGCTGATTGCCATTGCTCTGGTGCTGCTAGCGGTCTTATTCTGTTCATTGCTAAGCTGGTCCCTGGCCCGACGTTTACGCAGGCATTGATATGGCTATATCCAACCGCCCCTTACCCGAAGCCCTCGCCATTTTGCGGGAGCTGTCTTTGGACTTGTACTGGAGCTGGAACCACGATGGCGACCAGCTCTGGCAACAACTGAACCCGGAGGTGTGGGCACACACCCAGAACCCGGTCGAGGTGCTGCATCTGACCAGCGATGAGCAGCTCCAGAAAGTCGCCTGCGACAAAGACTTTCTTGCCGCGTTAAATACTTTGACCCAGGCGCGGGACGCCTACCTGAACGACACCAGCTGGTACCAACAGCACTATGCCGACTCTGCCATTAAAGGCATTGCCTACCTCAGCATGGAATACGGCCTGTGCGATGCGCTGCCGCTTTATGCCGGAGGCTTGGGCATGCTCGCCGGGGACTACCTGAAAACCGCCAGTGACCTGGGCGTGCCGCTGGTCGCCGTGGGTCTTTTGTACCAGCAGGGTTACTTTCACCAAAGCCTGGACGAAAACGGCTGGCAACAGGAAACCTATTTATATAATGACCCGGGCAGTCTGCCTTTGCGCCGGGCCCGGGCAAAAGACGGCAGTTGGCTGCACATCGATACCGAGTTTCTGTGCCGACGGGTGCGCTTTCA
>DATBNH010000645.1:0-1982 GCA_036554405.1 Cellvibrionaceae bacterium
TCAAATTAAAGGCTGATGCATAGTATGGCTTTTATTAAAGTGTTTGTGGCAAAGTTACGCGAATGGCCAACCCACCCAGACGTGAGGTTTCGGCCATGATTTCACCTTGATGGGCGGCAACAATATTCTTACAAATAGCGAGACCGAGGCCTGCACCACCCGTGCTGCGATTGCGTGATGCCTCCACTCGGTAGAGGCGCTCAAAAATCTTGTTGTGCTGCTCGGCGGCAACGGCTGGAGCACTGTCTCTAACCAATAGAACCACACGGTGCTGGCTTTGAGTTAATTCAACTTCAATACGACCACCCGAGTTGGTATAGCGAATGGCATTTTCGAGCAAATTATAGAGCAGCTGCTGCAAACGTTGGGGATCGCCGTGTACCGATAACGGATTTTTCTCAGGAACCATCACTTTAAGGGTTAACCCCGCTGTTGCCGCTTTGTCTTGGTAATGTTCGGCACAAGCACGGGTTAACACTGACAGTGACAGGCTTTCTTTCTGGTAATCGAGCGCACCAATATCCGAGAGGGTAAGCTCAAACAAGTTGTCGATAAGCCCGCTTAGATCAGATATTTTATCATGCAGTAAATCCAGTGTTTTGGCGTCAACCGGCCTCACACCATCCTGCATAGCCTCAATCTGAGCCTTTAGTACAGAAACCGGCGTGCGCATTTCATGGGAAATATCCGCGATCCAATTGGCTCGGGATTGCTCGTTTGCCTCCAACGCTTGCGCCAACTGGTTAAAGCCCTGACACAACTGCCCTATTTCATCCCGGCTATTAACGGCTACCCGGCGCTGATAATCACCAGACGCAAGCGCCGTGGTATGTTCCAGCAATGCTGTAATAGGCTTGCTGATCCTGCGCGCAAGCAAAGTCGCAATAGCGACGGAAATGGCCAGTATAACCAGACTGATAATGCCAAACAGCCACAGCTGATGGGATACAAAGCGACGATCAGACTCTCTGATTACCACCGTAGGCTTAACAAAGCCAACATACCCCAGTAGCGATTCACCGTTATTAATTGGCACCCAACTGATCTGCTGGTTGGGCTTTACCACACCCATCAGCAGGGTTTTATCGGCGTCATAAAGGCTGACACTACTGACAAACTCCCGGTAAAAATATTGGGCTGATGATCGACCGTTGGGCTCGTCATAGTCGCCCTGCACAGTCACCCGCGAACTTTCGCTGGAAAAAATAATAGACTTCAGCGACAGCCAGCGCGAGGGGTCTGCGGTGAGTTGAGTAAAAGAGCCCTCCTCGCGATGAATACTCACCAAAGCATCCTGAAGAATCTCCAGCCTTTGTACCGCCTGTTGCGAGGTGTAATCGAGAAAGCCGCGCTTCAAACTGTTGTGCATTAACAAATACATGGTGAGCACACACAGCGTTAAGGTACAAAAGAAAGCCAGCCAGAGCTTGCGGCCGATATTAATGCGCATGGGTTAAATCCGGGTAAAGGCTAAAAATCACTCACTTGGGGTGGGAATACTAGCCAGCTGCCGGGCCAATTAACAGCAACAAAACCTGTTTCAAGACCGCTTTCACAGTGTTTTCACAATTGCAGATATCAAACACAGACCCACTCAGCCATACCAATCGCTATTTTTGCGGCGACGTTTACAAGTTTAATTGCGCGAGTAGCTCCTGGCTGAGATCGGACTTAAGCTGGCTTAAGCCGCCGTGAAAAAAGTGGCCCGCCTGCGGGTAGCGAATCAGCTTTACCGGTGAGGCCAGCTGCTCCACCCAATCATAGACTCCGGGAGCATTCACCAGCTCATCCTTATCGCCCATCACCACAGACACCGGGCATGGAAAGCGGCCATCGCGCTCGTAAGCGTAACGCTCCACCGGTGGCGCCACCAGGGTCAAGTGCCGCGCCTCGGGCAATTGGTGACTGGCCGCTGCCGCTATGGCCGAGCCAAAAGAAAAACCCGCCAAAAGTAATTGGGCCTCGGGTCTCGCCTGGCGCGC
>DATBNH010000646.1:0-1658 GCA_036554405.1 Cellvibrionaceae bacterium
TACGCTAGCGTTTAACGGGGTGCTTGTCCAGTTAACAGTCTGTTATCGAAAGCGCTGCACCAGATCAAACTGCTCGGAAGACAGCTGTGCCATCTGCTGGTTAAGCTGGTTCGCATTGGTAATCTCTTCCTGAGAGCGCTCGGCAATGGCGGCAATAGCCTGGGTATTTTTTTCAATATCCACCGCTGTGGCCGATTGCTCTTCAGCGGCGGCGGCAATCTGGTGAGACATCTGATCAATACTGTTAACTGCCGAGGAAATGGCCCCCAATGCCCCGCTGACATTGCCCATTTCCATCACGCTGCGCTCGCCCAGTTCCAGGCAGTGGGCCATGCTGTCGCCTGCCTCACCAGTGGCCTGGGTTAAATCGCTAATAATACTCTGAATATGGGCTGTGGACTCCTGGGTGCGCTGGGCCAAGGTGCGCACCTCGTCAGCGACTACGGCAAAACCGCGGCCCTGTTCACCGGCGCGGGCCGCTTCGATAGCGGCATTGAGGGCTAACAGATTAGTCTGTTCGGCGACGCCGCGAATCACATCAATGACGCTGGCAATTTTGACGCTGCCCTCGGTTAAGCGTGCCAGTACCGAGCCCAGATTTTGTACCGTGCCCGATAAATCGGCGATGGCAGCTCCGGCCTCGTTAATGACGCGATTACCGGTTTGTACCTCTTTAATGGCATCACGGGTGGCACCTGAGGTCTCGGTGGCGCCGGTTGCTACCTCTTGTACTGCCAGCGACATCTGCCCCATGGCGTGAGCAACATTGCTGGTTTCTTTTTGTTGGTTGGCCATATTGGTAAAGGTGTTCTCGGCCTGAATACGTGCCAGTTGGGCTTTTTGTTGTAGCTCATTGGCGGAGGCGCGAAAACGGCCGAGGGCGGTGCGCAGCCTGGCCTTTACCGCCAATTGCGCAAGACGCAGCTCACCGGTTACATCACAGCGGCCAGTGTAAATATAGGCGGCTAGCGCATCGGAGTGGGTATTGCGCGCCTCGGCCAGGGCTGTACGGGTATGTTGATTGACAATGCCATGGCTTAGGCCGCCGAGCAGCAGCGCTCCCAATAAGGCTCCGGCATAAAAACCACCGCTGGCCCCGGTCAGTGCGCCAATGAGTGCCATCACCACAAAGGCGACCAGCACCGACAGACAGGTGCTGCCAATTTTGTGCCACAGTGCCAGCAGGGGCGGCTGCGCACTCTTGCCCTGCTGGAGCCGGGCATAAGCGCGTTCGGCACGTGCCACCCACTCGCGGTCGGCCTGGGTGCGCACCGACTCATAACCGGTAATGCGGTTGCCATCGCTGAGAGGCGTAATGTAAGCGCTGACCCAATAATGGTCGCCATTTTTGCAGCGATTTTTAACAATACCCAACCAGGGTCTGCCTGACTTCAGAGCATCCCAGAGCATGGTAAAGGCCGCTTCGGGCATATCCGGGTGGCGCAGAACATTGTGTGGCTGACCGATTAGCTCATCCTCTGCAAAGCCGGATATCTGACGAAAGGTATCATTGCAGTAGCGAATTGTGCCTTTGGTATCGGTAGATGAGACGATTTCATCCCCGGCTTTGACGGGAATTTCACGCCCACTAACAGAGCCATTATTGCGCATAAATATCCTTTACCTGCTCGCTGTAAATCAGTATGAATAGTAGTTTG
>DATBNH010000650.1:0-5312 GCA_036554405.1 Cellvibrionaceae bacterium
CAGCGAGCGTGTAGCCGAGCGTGAATGGGGCACCGAGATGACCCCCGAGCTGTTAAACACGGTAGTCTTGCCACCAGAGGCGTTATCAATCCGCAAGCTTTTTGAGTATGCGCGTTATTTGTCTGAGCAATCACTGCACAACAGTGAATACGCGCTCGCTTTTTGGCAGAAGGTTTTACAGCCTGTTGCTACGGCGAGTTTGGTGCTAATTGCTATTTCGTTTATTTTTGGTCCGCTGCGCGAAGTCAGTATGGGCCAGCGAATTTTTACCGGGGTCGTGTTTGGTATTTTATTTCGTTTATTGCAAAGTCTGCTCGGCCCCTCCAGCATTGTGTTTGGCTTTCCACCGTTTATCGCGGTAGTTATCCCCATCGCTTTATGTTTGGCGTTAGGGACTTACCTACTCAGGCGTACCGGCTGAATCTGGATTTGGGGGTTTGCGAATTTGCAGCACCCGGGTGCCTGAGGCGCGGTCGTGCCAGGTGAGCTTGTCGGCATCAACCCAGCGCCAAAAATAACCGAGCCCCAGCGCGGCAAAAGACACGACCGCCACCAAACAGCGCACCACGCATTGCTTTAAGCTCGGGCGATAGCCTTCACTATTGGTCAGTACCAGTTTCCAGGCTTTCATGCCCAGGGTCTGACCAAAACGCCGCCAAAAAAAGCAGTAAAACCCGACCAGTACCACCAGCAAACCCATAAAACCGGCCAGGCCCATATCGGCCCTTTGCCCCGGTTGCAGCTCTACCTCTAATACCTGCATCTGAAAAGCCAAAACCAGCCCGCCGTAAGCGAGGCTGACGGCAATCAGCAAGAGCAAATCATAAATCAGCGCGGCGAATCGCTTAGCGACTCCGGCAGTGGGGTAAGCGAGGGTGGCTGGGTTCATAAGCGTTACATTTTCAGGGTGAATTACAGGTTATCAGGAGGCGTCTTCGGCCAGCTCGGCCACGCGGAAAAACAAGGTAAATGGATTCTTTTTACCCGGGGCCTGGCCAATGCCTATCTGGCCTTCGCCTACCAGCGGCGTCTCTTCTCGACGAATATACAAGGCATCTATGGCGCCCAGGGCCTGTATATAAGTGCCGTTGGTGCTGTGGTCCACCAGCACATATTTGCCGCGCCGGTAAATAATATCGCAGTGCTCGCGCGAGGCGCGGGAGTTGTCAATATGCACTGCCACTTTGGCGGCGTCGCGGCCAACCACCAGTGGCGTTTGCTCTGGTGACAGGTACCTTTCGCCACTGGGGGTTCTCAGCCACAGACGGTGGCTGGTGAGGTAATCATCTAAATCCAGTGCCGACATCACCCGCGTAGCATTCAGCGGTTGGCTATTGCTCTCCCAACTGACCCGATACAGGGTTTGTGAAATCTGGCTGCCCTTGAGCACCACCTTATCAAAAGGCTGACAGAGCTGTTGCAAGTGTGCCCCAAGCTGCTCGGTGAGTGCTTTGGTCACCACTATCTGGCCGGCGCGAGCAATATGAGCTACGGCGGCGGCATCGTTAACGGTCTCGCCAAACACATCGCCACTGCTATCCATCAAGGTTTCGCCATAAGCGATACCGATGCGAATTTGCCGGCCCTCGCCGCTGGTATTAATAGCCTGTTGCATAGCAATGGCGGCACGGTAGACCTGCTCTGAGTCTTCAAAACGCGCCATGATTTCATCGCCCAGGGTTTTAATGACATGGCCCTGGTGGCTTTGGGTAATCTCTTTAAGGGTGTCGAGGGTGGTATCTACCGATCGCTTGGCCAGTGTATTGCCCAAATGCTTATACAAAACCGAGCTGCCGGAGACATCGGCAAACATAATGGCTTGTCGCTGGCGTTCGGTGGGCATGAGGGCGTCCTGTATCAGTTTGCGCCGAGTATACCATTCCTGTGCACGGCGATCATACTGAACTTGCCCGCCCCACGCGGTCTGCCAGCGGCTCGATTTTGCCCCAGCTTTCCACTATGGTTGGTGGAGGCGTTAGGAGAGAGCAATGAAAGCAAGTGTGATGATCCTGTTGGCCGTACTCTGTAGCAACCTCAGTAACAGCGTTCAGGCCAGCACACAAAAATGCCGCAGCTATATTCCGTCGAGCACGCCGAGCGAAGCCTTCAGCCCTCATGCCGACGGCACGGTAACGCACAAGCTCACAGGCCTGATGTGGATGCGTTGCAGCCTGGGCCAGCACTGGGATGGCAACACCTGTAAGGGCAGGGCACAAACCTATAGTTGGCATACGGCAGCTAATGAGGCGACAACAAACCAGTATGCGGGCTTTACCGACTGGCGCCTGCCCACCCGTGAAGAGCTGGAAGGCATTGTCGAGCAAAGCTGTGAAACGCCCGCCATCAACACCGAAGTATTCCCGGCCACTCCCAGCAACTGGTACTGGAGTGGAACCATGTCGGGGAGGAACGACAGCGCCAGCAACCTGGCCTGGTATGTAAGTTTTAGTCTGGGGCGAGTGCACAATCAGCAAAAAACACTGTTTGGGCGGGTGAGGTTGGTGCGCCGAGGTGGTGAGTAGAACCCCGGGCTTGGGGAATTTTTACTGGAATCGCCTCGGCCGGATAGTGGCCTATGGGACACGACATGAACACGCCCCAATGCCTATCAAGCTCGCAAACTGGCTATATTGTAGACTATACTGAATTGACCTTTCGGCCCATTCGGTGGAAAGGGTGACGATGCAACAACGCCGTTGTATCGATTAATTCAGTAGCCGGCTAACTGATTTATGGATCAAAACACAGCCATACAGCTTCTCAATCAGCGTATTGCACTGGAGAAGTTGATCAGCCGCATTTCCTCCTCGCTGGTACTCTGCTCTCCGCACGATCTGGATGATGGCATCAAGCATGTGCTTGCCCAGATTACAGAGTTTACACGCACTGACCGCGCCTATTTGTTTCAGATACGCGATGACCCTCCCTTTGCCGATAACACCCATGAGTGGTGTGCTCCAGGGATAACTTCTCAGATGGAGGTGCTGCAGAACCTGCCGTTTAATGACGATTTTAAAATTACCGAGCTTGTTCGTCAGCAAAAGACGGTGTTTATTGAGGATGTGGATCAACTGCCTGATGAGTGGGCTGCAGATAAAGAATTGCTCAGGTCCCAGAATATTCAGTCCATGCTGGCGGTGCCTATGCTGTCGGATACGCGTTTGATCGGATTTATCGGCATAGATGCTGTGCTAGCCAAGCGCCACTGGAGTGAGGATGATATTGCTCTGCTCAGGCTCGTCGGTGAAATTATTACCCATACGCTGGAGAGAAAGCGAACGCTGGCACTCTTGCAAGAGAGGGAGTTGCGCTTTCGTTTTCTGTTTGAGCAGGTTCCATCCGTTGCCGTGCAGGGCTATAACAGTGAGCGCCGTGTGTTTCTGTGGAACAAAGCCAGTGAGTTGCTATACGGTTATACGGCGCAGGAGGCCGCGGGGCAGCGTCTTGAAGATCTAATTATCCCGCATGAGGCCCGCGAGTTAGTGAAGGAGCTCCACAGGCAGTGGGTGCAAGATGGGCGGCCGATCCCGGCAGGTGAAGAGAATCTGCGACGTAAGGATGGTACAAAGGTCAATGTGTTCTCCAGTCATGTCATGCATCGCACCCTGGCGGGTGAATATGAGATGTACTGTGTCGATATCGACCTTACTGAGCTGAAGCAGGCGATGTTAGTGGTTGCCGAGCGCGAGAAGCAGCTCGAGATACTGGCCCATTTTGATTTACTGACGGGGCTCCCCAACCGCACACTCCTGTCTGATCGTCTCAGGCTGACCATGCTTCAGTCAAAACGCAGTGATGAGCTGGTGGCCGTTGCCTATCTGGACCTGGATGGTTTCAAGCAGATCAATGACCGTCTTGGTCATGAATTAGGTGATGAATTGCTGCGCGCTGTGGCTATTCAGATGGGAGCCGCACTGCGTGAGCAGGACACCTTGGCGCGGATTGGGGGCGATGAGTTCGTGGTTGTGATTGCCGGGTTATCGCAAGTTCAGGAGTGTGATCCCATTTTACAGCGCTTACTGGCGGCGGCAGCCGACACCTATAACATCAACGGACAATACCTGAATGTGTCGGCCAGTATCGGCGTCACCTTCTATCCACTTGATCCGGTGGAAGCGGATCAGCTGATAAGACATGCCGATCAGGCCATGTATCAGGCCAAGCAGGCGGGCAAAAACCGCTATCAGCTGTTTGATATCCATCTGGAGGAGGAAATACGCGAGAAGCAAGTGCTGCTATTGGATCTGGCGCGAGCACTGAGCTGCAACGAGTTTGTGCTCTATTACCAACCCAAGGTAAATATGCGCAGCGGTGAATTGATTGGTGCCGAGGCGCTGATTCGTTGGCAGCATCCGCAAAGGGGGCTGCTGGCTCCGGCGGCTTTTATGCCAGCCACCGAAGGCCATCAAATTGGTCTTGAGCTGGGCAAGTGGGTACTGAATCAGGCACTGGCGCAAATGGATGCCTGGCGCAGCCAAGGTTTTAACTGTCCGGTCAGTATCAATATCAGCCCCGGGCAAATACAGCAGCGCGATTTTATAGCTCAATTGACCAGCGCGCTGCAAGGCTATCCCGAGTTTAATGCATCAGATCTTGACCTGGAGATACTGGAAACCAGTGCGTTGGAGGACATCCAGCAGGTGACGCAGATAATGGAGGCCTGCGGTGTCCTGGGCGTGACCTTCTCACTGGATGACTTCGGCACCGGTTATTCGTCGCTTTCCTACCTGAAGCGCTTGCCGGTGGACTGCCTGAAGATCGATCAGAGCTTTGTTCGCGACATGCTTGAAGACTCGGATGATATGTCGATCATTCAGGGTGTGCTGGGGCTGGCCTTGGCCTTCGACTTGAAAGTGATTGCCGAAGGCGTAGAAACCGCCGAACACGGCCAGCAACTTATCGCACTCGGTTGTGAACTGGCCCAAGGATACGGTATTGCCAGGCCCATGCCTGCCGATCGTTTGCCAAAGTGGGTAGACCACGAGCTGGCGGGGGCGCTGGAAAGTTTCAGGTCATAGGCGAAAAAATGGCCCGTGAATAAAATTTGTAGTCTCCGTACCATTCCACCCGCTTTACTTATACGTGCATCAGCCAATCAACTACCAAAAAAATGTGAAGAAATTTATCATCAAGTCTTAAATCTGTGGCTGTTTTGTAGTTTCTGGTTCCACACTGAATTAATCGTTTGCCAGTATGGTGCCAAAAGGTGACCTTTGCGCCAGAAAAGCGCAGACGATTTGACCCCAAACCAACAGTAACCCCGTTGCTGACGAAGCCTGGTTGATGGCACGGATACTGCAAATTTATGATTA
>DATBNH010000652.1:0-8974 GCA_036554405.1 Cellvibrionaceae bacterium
TGCAAGGAGCAGTCGCGTTCGCCCAGGGCCAATACATTGCCTGTTCCATCACCAAAAATTTGTACTTCCACATGGCGGGCGTTATCTACAAAGCGCTCCAGAAAAACGCCGCTGTCGCTGAAAAAATTCTGCCCCTGACGTTTAACGGTTTCAAAGGCTTCCATTAAGGCGGCTTTATTGTCGCAGCGGGTCAGGCCAATACCGCCACCGCCGGCGGTGCTTTTTAGCATAATCGGATAACCGATCTTGTCAGCGGCGGTCACAGCTTCTTCAAGCGAATCCAAAAGACCGGTGCCGGGGGTAAGCGGCACTCCTGCTTGCTCGGCAATCTCGCGGGAGGTGTGCTTTAAACCAAACTCGCGAATCTGTTGTGGTGTTGGGCCGCAAAAAGCGATGCCTGCCGCTTCGCACTGCTCACAAAAATTGGCATTTTCTGATAAAAATCCGTAGCCAGGTATAATCGCCTGAGCGCCGGTTTCTCGAGCGGCGGCAAGAATTTTTTCAGTTTGCAAATAACTTTCGGCCGCGCTTTGTCCGCCCAGATTAATTGCCACATCGCAAGCGCTAACATGGGCACTGTTGCGATCGGACTCGGAATAAACGGCCACGGATTTGATGCCCATTTTTTTCAGCGTCTTGGCAATGCGAACCGCAATTTCTCCACGGTTGGCGATAAGGACGGTGTGAAGCATGGTGTAACTCCTGAATCTGTTGTTATGGTCAAGCAACGTTTGCGTTTACATGTTGTGTGCTTTTTGCTGGGCCTGTTGCTGTAGCGATGCCATATAGGCCCGCCAGCCACCCAGCGCGGTAATATCTGTGGCGCCTGCTACAGCGGCGCCCTCACAAATAAAGCCTTTTACTTCGCGGCCATCGGCCAGAGTGAGCGTGCCGATACCCAAAGGCGCGGGAATCAAGGCGACAAAGCTGCCGAACTGATCCAGCGGTACGTCCCATAACTCCACGGCAATGGCCGCGCCTTTGTCTGTGCGAATTAATCCGGGTTTTGGGGGTGTGGTGTTGGGTAGGGCGTAGAGGCGATAGTTATCCGCAGTGCTGGTCTGTTCCACAAAACGCGCCCCGCGCTCGGTAAGCTGGGTATTAAGGGGCATGCCCGTTAAATGCGCGCCGACAACCGCCAGGCGCACATGATGCTTCGGGGTTTGGTGCGATGGTTTGCTGGCCGGTAAGGATAAGCCGGTGGCGCCGCGTGTCCACGGTTGAGCGTTCTGCCAGCGACGGCCAAAGTCGGCCAGCGCTGCATCCTGCCAGGCCGCTGCTATCAGGGTAATGCCAAAGGGTAAATCATCAGTGCGCATACCGGCGGGCAATGCCAGTGCGGCGCAATCGGCGAGATTGACAAAATTAGTCCAGGTGCCCAGTTGACTGTTAACGCCCACCGGATTAGCCGCTACTTCATTCAGAGTGGGCAGGCGCGGTGCGGTGGGCACCAGTAGCGCATCCACGGTTTGCATCAATGTTTGAATGTCTCGGGCCAGTTCCATACGGCGGTATTCGGCGCGGTAGGCATCGGTGGCGGTAAAATTTTGGGCGCCGCTAATAATGTCGCGCACCACCGGGTTCATTTCGCCGCTGTGAGCGCTCATAAAATCACAAACAGCGGCGTGGCGTTCGGCTACCCAGGGGCCTTCGTAAAGTAATTTGGCCAGAGTCTGCATGGGCGTAAAATCGATGGTGATCAGCTCTACACCTATGGCTTGTAGTTGCTTAAGGCTCTGTTGCCAGGCGGCTTCACTGGCGCTGTCGCCAAACCAGGGCAACTCGGCGGGAATAGCAAAGCGCGGCGTTGCAGAGAAAAAACGTGCGGCGTGGGGCTGCTCTCGCGAGTAACCATCCTCGCTGTCGAAGCTTTCCATAATTCCTGCTACAGTCTCGGCATCATCGATATCCAAGGCGAATACCGACACGCAATCGAGACTTTTACAGGCGGGCACCACGCCTTTAATGCTGAAGCGACCCCGAGTAGGTTTAAGCCCGACAATATTGTTAAAGGCGGCGGGAACACGGCCAGAACCGGCGGTGTCGGTGCCCAGGCTAAAAGGCACCAGCCCGCGTGCTACCGCAACCGCCGAGCCGGAGCTGGAACCACCGGAGACATATTTGGAGTTGAAACTGTTGGGTACCGCACCGTAGGGTGAGCGAGTGCCCACCAACCCGGTGGCAAACTGATCGAGATTGGCCTTGGCCAGCAGCACTGCACCGGCGGCCTTTAAACGCGCCACACAGGTAGCATCGCGCTGGGCAATATAGGTAAAAGCAGGGCAGGCGGCGGTAGTGGGCAGCCCTTGGGCATCAATGTTGTCTTTGATAACAAAAGGCACACCGTAAAGGGGGAGATGGTCGGGTGATTTACCCTCAAGTTCAGCCAGCTGTTGCTCCAGCTCGGTGGCAGATGCAATATAGATCCACGCCGGATCTTCGGTATGGAAATGGCTGAGAAGTGCGGGCAGTGCTGTTGCCGGTGTCAGCTCACCCTGGCGGTAGGCTTTTTGCCAAGCCTCTATTGTCCAGCCCAATTGTTCGATCATTTGAGTTCCTGTTATTTTCCATACCGTCTTGCATACAAGATGGTATTCAGCAGAAACTGTGCCAGTGGCAACTGATAGGCTCGGGTTATGCCACAGTGGTAAAAATAAACGCTTGATTCAGTTAAAAAAATCGCTCCATTGTTTTTTTTGGCGTACAAGATAAAGGCGGCAGATACGAAATTTGGGCGCAAATTTGCGCACCACAACGACGCTTTGAAATGAAGCAATGCTTTAAAATGGCGCGCCGAGCTGAGGCGTTAGCAGATAAAGGAAGGGTTAATGAAAAACCAGTTACAGGTAATCGCAGCGCTGTTTATGTTATTGGCCGGTGCCGAGACTCTGGCCGCAGACAGTATTTACAGTTGGACTGATGATACGGGCCGCGTGCATTACGGTGATAAAAAGCCCGAAGATAAAACCGTAGAAACTCTGGATTTAAGCACCGCCCCCAGTATCAAGCCGGTGGCCGAAGACGAGATGTTGCGATTGTTGCCAGGGCGTTGGTTACGCAATCTGGGCCAGGGCCGAGGCAAGGAATCACTGCATTTTCGCAGGAACCAGCGGGTGACAGGCGCTTTGTTGCTCGGGGGCGAGGCCTTACAGGAATTTCGCGGCACCTGGCGGTTGATTGATGGCTGGATGGTGCTGGAAATCATGCTGTTTAATGAAGAACAACAACCGGAACGCGAAGTCAGTTTTGCCATTACCGAACTGACCGAATACACCCTGGTGCAAACGGCGCGCGATGGCAGCAAGCAGTACTGGTACTTTACCGGTAGGCGGTGATGGTTGGCGGTGAACGGGGAACGGGGAACGGAACAAATCGGCCGGACAACCGATTGTATGAGTCCCATCCATGGGACTCACCTAAAGGCAGCTTCGCTGCACCATTTTTCTCCCGAAAAATTGGTGCACAGCTGCAGGCTGCCCAGAGGGGGAGTGTAAAAGGTGGCCCGAGTGAAACGCCTGATAAATAACGAAACGATTAACGGTGAAGGAATAGGGAAGTAGTAATGGTAAGGCAATATATATCGGTTTTTCCTCGTAATGTGTGGGTGCTGGTAGCCACCCTGGCGCTGGTGATGACGGCGGTGCCGCTGATGGTGTTGATCAGTGGCATCCTTGGTGCGCAGTTGGCGCCGGTGCCTGAGCTTGCTACCTTGCCACTGGCTTTTGCAGTGTTGGGTACAGCCTTTTGTGCTTTTCCGGCTGCGATTCTGATGCGCCACAAGGGCCGCCGCACTGGCGGCTTTGTGGCGCTGGCTTGCTCGCTGGCGGCCACCTGTTGCGGTGTGCTCGCCACCGAGCTGGCAAGTTTCCCCAGCTTGTTGATCGCCTCGCTGTTGATGGGCGCGGCTACGGCGTTTTATCAGCAGTTTCGCTTTGCCGCTATGGAGAGCATGCCCAGTGCGGCCGATGCCGGGCCTGCGGTCTCGCTGATTATGCTAAGCGGTATAGTTTCGGCGTTAATTGGCCCCGAGCTGGGTATTTGGGGTCGGCACTGGCCGGGGTTGGCAGAGTATACCGGTGCCTTTGTACTGCAGGGTGCGCTGGTGATAGCCGCGGCTCTGGTGTTTACGTGCTTTGTCAATCCACCCATACTCGTGAGTACCGACACGGAGCCGGCGCGCAGCTTGGCAGTGATCGTGATGCAGCCGATTTTTTGGATGGCGCTGGCCGCTGCGGCCATTGGTTATGGCGTGATGAGTTTTCTGATGACCTCCACACCCATCAGTATGCACAATATTCACGGCCATACTTTGGCCGATGCCAAGTGGGTCATTCAGAGTCATCTGCTGGCTATGTTTGTGCCGTCGTTGTTTGCCGGCGCACTGCAAAAGCGTATAGGCTCGGCGCGGCTGATGCTGCTCGGTTGTATGTTGTATGTGGGGGTACTGCTGGTGGCCCTGAATGGACATCAAGTTTTGCATTACTGGTGGGCACTGGTTTTGCTGGGTGTGGGTTGGAATTTTCTGTTTTTGGCCGGTACCACACTGTTGCCCATGGCTTATCGCGGCGGTGAGCGCTTTAAAACCCAGGCGACCAATGACATGGTGATTTTTGCGGTGCAGGCGCTGGTGTCGCTATCCGCCGGCTGGGTGCTGTTTCGCTATGGCTGGATCACCCAGTTGTGGCTGTGTATTCCGGTGGTGACGATGTTGCTGCTGGCAAGTGGCTGGTTTGCCTGGCGCCACCCCGGGCGTTAATGCCCGGGGTGGTATTTTGGTCGGTTATTGCTGCTTGAGAGGATAGTGTTTGAAAATCTCTTTAATCGCCTCGGCAATGGCCGCGCGCGGGTTTTCCATATCCTCTTTGCTCAGGCGGCCCTCCATCATACCCTCCCAAATCAGCTGTTCACGCTCGGCATCCACCACATCTATATTAAGGGTGCCCACCTTGTAGTGGCGGGTATTGGTTTGCGACTGAAACAAGGGCAGACCGAAATACAGGCTGCTGCGGTAGCCATAGTAACCAAAACCGGTTGACACGGTAGGGCGCGAGCGCACATCGGTGCGGTTTTCGGTATTGGAGAAAAAATTCACCAGCAAGTCCGGATTGCTCTCGCTGTAGCTGTAGCCGAGCGCTTCCATCTCGGTGCGCGCGGCAGCCTTGAAATGAGCGGTAATCAAGGTGGAGTAACCAGAGCGATCAGTGCCCAGAGGCTCGACAAAAGCGAAGGTCCGGTAGGTGCCAAAATCAACGCTGCTATCGTAATCGCTCAGCACTTGCGGGCCACTGGTGGCACAGCCTGTGGTAAACAGCATCAGCGCGAGGGTGGCCAGCAGTGTGCGGCAGCGCGCAGAGTGGGAATAAAACATAGTGAATCTCCGTAACATCAAGTGATAACGCCTTACAGCACTGGCCAGTAGTATAGCCTCTATTGACCCTGGAAAGGCTGCCGAGTTCAGTTGCTGCCCAAGCCACATGGTAGTCAATTTAACAAGTGTGCGACAAAGTGCCGCATTACGCTGGGCGTCAGAATAGGTACAATGGCGACCTGTTGATTGAAGTATCACAATGGCTTGCACAAAGTCGCCAGCTAGATGACAACTATACGAGTACATCCATGAAAAAAATCAGTGTTATGGCAGGATTGTTAAGCGGTTTAATGGCCAGCGGCGCCTATGCTCACGATAAGGTCTTTATTCCCGAGTCTCACGCGCCGGCCGGGGTGATGAGCGATCATATGCACAAGTCCGAAGAAATTATGACCGGCTATCGCTATCTGCGCAGCAGCTACCAAGGCTTGTATCACGGCAGCGAAGAGGTAGGCCTAAACGACTTGGCCGAGGCGGGTTTTAGCATGGCCGCTACTGGCATGACCATGGAAATGATTATGCTGGATGTTATGTATGCCCCCACCGACTGGCTGACGCTGATGGTGATGCCCATGTATATGCGTATGGACATGGATATGGTGGCCACCGGTGCGGCTGATCACGGTCACGGTGATATGGGCCACGATCATCATGATAACCATGGCCATGCTCATGGTCATAGCATCTCCGGTTTTGGTGATACCAATATAAGCGCCATGTTGCGTTTGGCCGGTACTGATAACCATCAATTTATCGGCACCTTTGGCCTGTCGGTACCCACTGGCAAGGTGGACAAAAAAAATCCCGATGACACTTTTGTTCACTATGGCATGCAGCTCGGCTCCGGCACTTGGGATCTAACCCCATCGCTCACCTATACAGGTTTTTTTAATCGGCTGAGTCTAGGCGCTCAAGCTGGCGCGGTGATACGGCTTGAAGACGAGAACGACTCGGGCTTCGCTTTTGGCGATAAATATTACGCCACCGCCTGGGGCGCGCTGCGCGTTACCGACTGGATGAGCCTGTCGGCGCGTATCGGCTGGGAAGAACAAGACCCTATCGCCGGTCATTACAACGGCCCCCATAACCACAGCGCGCCGGAAGACTTTCAGGAAAACTACGGCGGCACCTTTACCGATGCCGGTATCGGCGCCAACTTTGTCGTCACCGGCGGCAACTTTGCCGGCGTGCGGCTAGGCGTAGAGTGGATGACGCGCTTGGAGCAAGACTATCATGGCTATCAATTGGGATTAGACGACGGTTTAAATCTCAGTATTTCCTACGCGTTTAAATAATCACTGGCGCCTGCTGGGGTGCGCACTGCGCACCCGCTTTAGGGTATTGCCGTCCTTTTCTTTCTGTACTCTCTGCCTTGTTGTGCTGGTGAGTCTGTTCTAACGGGTTTTATGGTCCGCTTGGTGCGGCAAGGCAGTTGCGCAAGCCAGTGCGCACATAAAATTGACAAGTCGTATGAGGCCAGAGATTATGACCCCTTCCATCACGGAGGGGGTTTTATGCTTCACATCTTTCGTTTGATCGCAGTTGCTCGGTTGCGATTATGACACTTGATCAAATTCTGATTATCGCTATTTTATTGATCACTATTGTCCTGTTTCTATGGGGCCGATGGCGGCACGACATTGTGGCGCTGGCGGCTTTGTTAGCCTGTGTACTGGCGGGTTTGATTCCAGGCGATGAAGCCTTTGCCGGTTTTGGCCACGGCGCGGTGATTACCGTCGCCTGTGTACTGGTGCTAAGCCGCGGCCTGCAATTGACTGGCGCTATTGATGTGATGGCGCAGCGCCTGTTGCCCAAGGGCGCCGGGGTAATGGCGGGCATTGCCGCGCTCACTGCCCTCGGCGCACTGCTGTCGGCGTTTATGAATAATGTGGGTGCGCTGGCACTGCTGATGCCTATCGCCATTCAATTGGCCCGCAAGCAAAGTGTACCGCCGGGCGTCATACTGATGCCGCTGGCCTTTGGCACCATTCTGGGCGGCATGACCACCTTGATTGGTACCCCGCCCAACTTGATTGTATCGGGCTTTCGCGCCGAGGCCACCGGAGAGGCTTTCAAAATGTTTGACTACTCCCCGGTGGGTGCCCTGGTGGCCCTGTTGGGTGTGGCCTTTATTGCGGTTGCCGGTTGGCGTTTGGTGCCCAGACGCGAGAGCACCGGTGTGGAAGGTTTCGATACCGCCAGTTATATCACCGAGGTGCGCGTGGGTGAAAAAAGCCGTGTAGTGGGCAAACGGTTGGGCGAGATTGAGGCACAGTTGGGGGAGGACGAGGCTCAAATTATCGGTATGGTGCGCAATGATTTGCGCATGCTGGCTCCGCGCTCGGGCCGGGTGTTACGCGCCGGCGATATTCTGGTGCTGGAGGCGGAGCCCGAGTCACTGTCTTCGGTGTTATCGAGCCTGGGCTTGTCGCTGGAAGAGGGCGCACAAACACTGGCGGCGGAAAAACAAGAGGCTAACGAACCGGCAGACACCGAAGATGAAGAAAAAAGCAGTAGTGATGACAGCGACCTGAGCTTGCAAGAGCTGGTGGCCATGCCCGACTCCAGTCTGCTCGGGCGCAGTGCCAGCGATATACATTTGCGCAGCCGCTACGGGGTGAATTTATTGGCGCTGTCGCGTCAGGGGCTACGCTCTGTTAAACGGTTGCGCTCCACCCGTATTCGCGCCGGCGATGTGTTATTGATGCAAGGCCCCGAAGATGCACTGGGCGGTTTTGCGCGCGAGTTTGGCTGCATGCCCCTGGCCGAGCGCGCCATTGGTATTCCCGATAAAGGCAAGGCCGCGCTGGCGCTGGTTATTATGCTGGTGGCCGTTGTCAGCGCCGCCATAGGGCTATTGCCAGCGGCGGTGGCTTTTGCTGGAGCCATGCTGGCCTATATGGCAACCGGTGTGATCCCCCTGCGCTCGGTGTATACCGCCATCGATTGGCCAGTGATCGTTTTATTGGCGGCGATGATTCCCGTGGCCGGGGTTTTATCCACCACCGGTGCGGCGGATTTAATTGCCGGGTGGTTACTTGCCAGTGTGGCCCAAGGCTCGGCGGTTATGGCCGTGGTGGTGATTCTGGTGGTGTCCATGACCTTGTCAGATTTTATGAACAATGCCGCCACCGCTGCGGTAATGTGTCAGATAGCTATCAGTAGTGCTCTGCAACTGGAGGTGAACCCGGATACCTTATTGATGGCGGTAGCCGTGGGTGCATCATGTTCTTTTTTAACGCCCATTGGGCATCAAAATAACACCCTGATTCTCGGCCCCGGTGGTTTTCGCTTTGGCGATTACTGGCGCTTGGGCTTACCCATGGAGATAATGGTGGTGTTAGTGGGCACGCCTCTGTTGTTGTGGGTGTGGCCGTTGGCTGGGTGAGGGGTTTGATACAGTAATAGGCAGGGGTTTTGATTATAAGGGGCAGGGAAAACGCATCAGGTAGTTAATCTGTATATACAGTGCCAAAAACGCATGGCGTCAAGTTTTTGTGTACCCCCGATTGATATCGCTTTGTTGAGGGGCACCGTCCGGTCAAACCCGTGTTCAGGGGAAACCCTTGAATACCACATTGTGATAATGTGAGTGGAAATATGATA
>DATBNH010000663.1:0-1817 GCA_036554405.1 Cellvibrionaceae bacterium
GCTGAAGGCCAGATACACGCCGAGGTATTCTCTCTCGACGGCCCCATCGATCTTAAAGGCCAGGTAACCATGCCGCTCACCGGGGGCATTTTTATCAACAGCGAATTCGCCCTCACCCCCGCCTTCGCCCGCGAAGTGCAAGCCGAGCAGTGGCTGCCGATGGTAGCCGAACCGCTGGGCGACGGACGGCATAGATTGGAGATGCAGTTGTAATAAAAATTTCCTGTACTCAGCCGGGGAATCGGCGCATCGCGTCTGTTTAAATCATACGTAGGCTATTACCATAGGGATATCACATGCATATTATCATCGCCATTCTCACTGCAGCGGCCGGGCTTATCTGGGCACTTTATCGCTTGCAAAACTCGGGGGTAGATTTAAATTCATTTAACCCCTTTTACTGGATGCGACGAAAAAAATGGCAGGCCGAGGTGGGCACCAAGCCGCTGCACCGATTGCAAAGCCCCATGGAGGCTGCCGCCGTGTTGGTAGTAGCCATGATCGAGCTGGACGGTGTGGTTACCCGCGAGGCCAAAGCTGAAATCATCAAAGTGTTTAGCCATGAATTTGACATCAGCGATAAAGAAGCCATAGAACTCTACGCCGCCTCATCCCACCTGCTAAAAAATTCCAGCTATATTCCCGCTGAAGTAAAAATGATACTCGCCCCCAGTAAAGAGAAATACCAACGCAGTCAGCAAGAGAGCCTGTTAAAAATGCTGCATCAGGTCAGTACGATTGAAGGCGAGGCAAACAAAACGCAGCTTGAATTAATAGCTGCTGTTAATAAACAATTTATATAATTATTTCATCAAACCCCCTCACCCGCTTGCGGGGGAGGGCTGGGGAGGGGGCTCGCAGAGCTGGCACAATAAGTGCCGCCCCAAATGCCCTCCCGCAAGCGGGATGGGAGTGTATTAATCAGTCAAGCCCTTGTGCTATCAAACCCATTCCCACCGATTAAATCAACAGGATAAAACATGCCCGAGTTGAATTCTCTAATTCGTGTAAGCTTTGTGTTATTTTTTCTTTTATCGGCAGGGTTTTCTCACGCAGAGGTAAATGACATCAGCGCTGAGGCTGATGCCAACTACCAACAGGTTATAGGCGCGCGCGAGCTGGTGTTTTATGCCATTGATCTGCAAAGCAATAAACATTTTGCCTATAACCCCGGCGCCGCTGAAGAACGCAAGACACCCTTTTCCACGTTTAAAATTCCCAATCTGATGATTGCCTTACAAACCGGCGTCGCTACCTCTGCTGATCATCACCGCGTGTGGGATGCAAACCGCCGACCTGCCGCCAACTACTGGCCCGAGACCTGGAAAAAAGATATGACTCTGGCTGAAGCTTTTCGCCGTTCGGCGGTATGGTATTTTCAGGATATGGCACTAAAGGTGGGGAGCGAAAGTTACCGTGCCGCGCTTAAAGAATTCAGCTACGGCAATGCCCTGGTGCCTGATGGCAGCGATGATTTTTGGCTGACAGGCGACCTTGTTATTTCACCCAAAGAACAAGCGCTGTTTTTAGAAAAACTGCTGAGTAACGGCTTGCCTGTTAGTGCTGAAATACTGAATACATTACACAGCGTCAGTTTACTTGAACAACAGCCTGGATATAGCCTGCACGGAAAAACCGGAGCCGGGCCGGTTGTTTCGGGGAAGTTCGATGACAAATTCACCGGCTGGCTTATCGGCTGGGTTAACAGAACCGATGCAGCGCCTGTAGTTTTTGCACTGCATGTAAAAGGATCAGACTTTGCAGCCATCAATAAATTTCGCCGGGATATGTCTGTGCATTTTCTGCAGTTGATCAAT
>DATBNH010000667.1:0-2913 GCA_036554405.1 Cellvibrionaceae bacterium
TGATTACCTGTCGGGCACCGCCGATTACCTCTATGACGACACAGGTAAACGAGGTGGCTTGGACGAGGGAGTCAGATTTGTAGTCATGGGCGATTTAAATGCTTCGCCTCACGAGGGGGAGAGTGTGCCGGGGGCAATAGCACAGCTACTGAATCACCCGCGTATAACCGACCCCAGACCCGCCAGCCTGGGGGCCCGGCGTGCTCGCCCTCATAGCCCTCACAGTGCCTTACATACCGCCAGTTGGGGAATGCGTGTGGATTATGTCTTGCCCTCAAGTAATATGCAGGTGCTGGACGCGGGCGTATTCTGGCCCGAGCCCGATGATGCTCTCAGTCATCTGGTTTCAGATCGTGGTACCGGTTCTGATCATCGCCTGGTGTGGGTAGATATTCATACTCACACACGAAACTGACCGACCAGTGCACGCAATTCTTCAGCCAAATGGGCCAGCGCCTCGCCAGCCTGTTTGCTCTGGTCCACATTGCGTGCATTTTGCTCAGAGATAGAGCTGACTCCATGCACATTGGCATTAATTTCTTGCGCTACCGCGGTTTGCTCTTCGGTCGCTGTGGCAATTTGCTGGGTCATATCATCAATGCGGCTCACTGACTCGGCAATTTTATTTAAAGACTCCCCCGCAACAGTGACGTGCTCAACACCGCTAGAGGCTCGCTCGCAACTCACTTTCATCACCTGAGCGGCTTTGTCGGCCTGGTTCTGCAGCTTTTGGACGGTTTGTTGAATTTGTGCCGCCGAGGCTTGTGTGCGCGAGGCGAGGGTACGTACCTCATCAGCCACGACCGCAAACCCCCGGCCCTCTTCACCGGCGCGGGCCGCTTCAATGGCCGCGTTTAATGCCAGTAAATTAGTTTGCTCGGCCACATCGCGGATAACTTGTAACACCGAGCCAATACTGTCGCTGTCCATTTTCAGGGAGTTGATTACTTCAGCCGAATTACGCACTTCTTCGGCGAGGCTCTGAATAGCATGTATTGCTTCGTCGACCACTTGCCGTCCGCTGGTGGCTTCCTCGGTGGTGGTGCGTGCGCTCTCGGCTGCAAACTGTGTATTTCTGGCCACTTCCTCGACCGTGGCCGTCATTTCATTAATGGCTACAACCACACTGTTAACTTGCTCGGTTTGCGCATCAATACCTTGTTCTGTTTCGCGATTAATCTGGCTGAGCTCAGTGGCCGCTGCTGCAACTTCGTCGGAATAACGGCTGACATCGGTCATCATGGTTTGCAAATTGTGCTGCATAAAGCTGATAGACGAAAGCAGGCTGCTGGTGTCACCGGTTTTTAATGGTACGTTAACAGTCAAATCGCCATCGGCAACCCTTTTGACAATACTGGCAGCAAAGGTCGGGTCGCCACCCAGCGTGCGTACCACTGAACGTACAACAGCCAAACTGAGCAGTATGGCAATAATCAAAATGGCCCCGGTAATCAGGGTCAGTGTCCAGAACATGCGATTGACTTCATTCAGTGCTTCGGCCGCATCAACTTCCAGTACCACCCCCCAGCCGAGCATAGGCACAAATGTATAGCTGCCAATGACGTCTCTGCCAGCCGGGTCTGGGTAGCGGCCAACGCCACTGGTGCCAGTGGCAAATGCCTGGGCAGGCTCAGTGGTGAGAGTGCGATTAACGCCGTTAAGTGCCGCTACTGCCGTAACCGGATCGCCTTTGCTATCAAGCAGGTAGGTGTCGGACTGACCAGCCAGATCCAGTTCATGGATAATCTCGAAGAGTGTGTCCAGGGCAACGGCGGCACGTACTACGCCAACGACACGACCATTGTTGTATACAGGCACCACCACATTACTGATTTGATTGCCGGTGGCACGCGACACCAACGGTGCAGAAAAAACGATTTTTCCGACAATGGCCTCGCGAAACCAGGCGCGGTCGGCCACGTTAAAGGCGTAGGCTTCATCACCGGATAATATTTGTGCCGAACCGTCATAGGATACGCCGGCCAGCCCTCGGCCTTCGGGGCTGACAAAAAATATAGTATCGTAATAGCCCTTACTGTTGGCCAATTGCGCAAGCAAGTGATTGAGTTGTTCAATATCTACTTGTGTAGCGGCGTTAAGGCTGGCGAGATAACTCACCTCATCCTGCCGGGCATTTAGCCAACTCACAAATGAGCCCGAAGTCATTTCACCTGTACCCTGCATATTTTCAAGGGTTGCCTGGGTAAATGAATCGCGGTATTGCACATAAACCAGACTGGAAACCAGAGTTACTGAGGTTAACACCAGCGCGACGATCATTAGTGTTAAGCGTCCACCAAAGCCGAGTGCCTGTGTGAGCTTTTTAAACATATCCATTGAGTTTTCCCTTAATGCGCGAGCCTGTTTGAGATTGGCAATATTTATCTCGTGCTCATTTAATCTAGTACAACTTGTGAAAAAGAACAGTAAAAAATCTTGTGCAGAAGAACATCGGCCCAAGCTGTAAATGCTTGAGAGGTTTTGCCGAAAGAGTCTATTTTTACTCTGCCAGGCCTGTTTAATAGCGAGTCGGAAAGCTTTTAGTATCTATTTGTTCTGTAAACACGATGTATTTATATCCGTGTCGCCAACTTTACACTTAATCTTTAGAATATTGGCCGATAACCCCTTATAGATTATAGTACTTGGCCTCTACGGGACTCTAGTATGGTGTACCTCGGACCCATAACCCGCTTAACGCCGGTGAGCAAACCCAAGCCTGCCACCGGATACGAGCCGGACCGCGATCTGGTGGTTGATCACAACCTGCCGGAAAAACCGCCTGTGCCAGTTGAGCGGCGTAAGGCCGATCGGCGCCAAGACGAGGCAGACGCATTGCTGGATTCGCGCTCGGGAAAGGATCGTCGTCGCAGCCGTAAGATTGATATAGAAATTTAACCTCCTCACGCCGCC
>DATBNH010000669.1:0-2390 GCA_036554405.1 Cellvibrionaceae bacterium
TGGCTTATTGTGGCTTAAAACAGCAATCGGTTGGTCACTAAAATATTGAGCCGGATTGTTCCTCAGCGCAGAAATGCTGACTGTTTTCTCGGCAAGAATGGCGTGAGTAGACATGACAATACCCTCTTTATTCCATGTAGGTAGTTCTTAAAATTTTACGCAATAAATTGTACTTAGAATTACACAAAATTGTGCGCATAATATAGTGTGGGTTCCAAGCTTAGTCAAATTTTGAAGTGTTAACCAAGGTGCGGTGTTGAGTGGGAGCGTTCAGCATAACCCCAGATTGTGCGCAGTAGCGTTCTCAGCAAAGAGCCGTCAATCGCTCACGCCATCGCCGAATCGGGTTCACTCCGATCATTACACCCCCCAGGATAGTGTGTGTTTTTTTGGCACACGACTGCACAAAAGGTAAAATGTGTGCCACTATGGCAAACGGTGAGCGAAGACTCACCAGCAAAAATAGGATAGGCCAATAACGGCCACCCAAACTAACGAAAGGTCATCCTTGCTATAAGTAAAAAATGGTAGCAGGGGCTGGGGAATATATATGAAAACTATCAATAACTCTGGGAGAAAGGAGTCACGCATCGTCGCTAGAGTCGACGATGCAACTCAACAATTCATCAACGCAGCTGCGGAATTGTGTGGCATGAGCGTCAGTCAATTTTTGATAGACGCAGCCCGCGAGCGAGCACAGGTCGTGACAGAGCAGATGACAAAGATACATGTATCTCTCGAAACATCGAATCGAATGTTAGAAGCCTTAGACCGTCCTGTCTCTCTCAGCGCAAGCACAATTGCAAAAGCTAAGAGATACAAGGATTTAATCAGTCAACTACCCCGCGCAAAATGATGAAAATCGAAACAATCACGAAACAGCATGACCGCAAAAATTTTGACTGCGGTCATGAGGAACTCAATAATTATTTAAGAAGTACAGCGCGCCAGTCAGATACCAAGCGATCAACAAGGACTTGGGTCTTGGTAGACGACGACGTTCCCACTGCCATTCTAGGGTACATCACCCTCGTTCCCAGCGAACAAAATTTTCCCGAAGGCTCTAAAGCCGCAAGAACATTCGGGAAAAATGTTCCGATTTATCGCCTCGCCAAGCTAGCAGTAGACAAGAACCAGTCCGGTAATGGTTTCGGCCATCTCTTGTTAACTCATGCCATACATTTAGCTGTCGCTGCGTCAGAAAGCGTCGGCGGTACGGGGGTGGTGGTTGACTGTAAAAATAATGATGTTGTCGGTTTTTATATGAGATACACCGAGCATTTCATGCCAATTAGTGATGATGGGTTAACACTCTGGCTGCCAATTACTGTCTGCGCAAAAATTGTTAATTGTTAAAGAGGTTAAAAAAGACAAGCAGTCTGCGCATTCAGCATCGAAAGCAATTGGAGCTTAACGCCCCAGATATCGACTTTAGCGAAACCGCTGTTTTTACTGCTTCGAATTAAGCTCTTTATAAGCGGGAAATTTACCGCGCATTTCATCTCTCTTTAAATATGCATGCCCCTACGGGCACTTTGATGGGCACTGTTGATAACCTTTTTGATACAGAGTCAGGTCGAATATCTGACGAAGAACCGTCGACGGTTCTCCCCAGTATTCCCATTATGAGCTTTGAGCAAATTCCCGACTCGACAGCAATCGTAAAATTAGTAAAGCGAACTTCCTTTGGCTTTCGTGTCTGGCGTCAACTATCTTGTCCGACCGGTCACCCTAATTGTCGCCGAACAGTCATAAATAAAATAAGCTTCCAGCCTTACTCTCCCAACGGTTTCAGCGATTTTACAGTCCGGCGTTCACGCGTGAACGAAAAAGAGGAAATCAGTCTTTGTGGTCCTTTCGCAGACGTATAATGCTACAGTATCCGTGAATCCTTTGATCGACGTGATCGGGGTTCCGTGCCGACTCGGATGTCCGGCGCGTGCGACACCTGCCCAGTGGTGTGACCTGCCAGGGAGAGTCTTGGTGACCTTTTTTGAATTTTTTTACCATAACCCCAGATTGTGCGCAGTAGACCGCCCGGCTTCAAACCCTGCCTGGGGCGGCCACGAAACACGGGTCACCGGCTATGGCCGACGTTCGGATCGTTGGATTGACAGGCCCGCATGACCTCGACCTCCATGGCGAACCGCTCGGCCTCAGAGCAGGATCCAGACGCCCAAAGAATCGGTTTCCTTATCGTGTGGTCCCTCTTGGTTACCTCCGGCAAGGAGGCAACGTCGGCATGAACGAGATCCATGTTTGAGCTGCCAAAATACCGGAAACTGCCAATACTATCCTTGCCAACGTAAATCCTCCCTGTTTGCTCAATACTTCCAAAGGCCGTCTGATTTGGGGTTTTTCTATAGCCTCAACGCTCCACTCACCAGAAT
>DATBNH010000686.1:0-2253 GCA_036554405.1 Cellvibrionaceae bacterium
TCGCGGGCCTGTTCAATATCGGGCTCAGGTGTAGGTTCGGGCTCCGGCTCGGGCTCCGGTTCCGGTTTATCCTCCGGCTCTGGTTCTGGTTCTGGTTCTGGTTCTGGTTCTGGCTCGGGTTCCGGTTCCTCCTCTGGTTCTGGCTCGGGCTCGGGTTCTGGCTCAGGAGGGGGTGGCACCTCTTCTTTTTCCAGAATCACACGCGCCAGTTGTGGCGGCAGTTGCGCCTGCTCCTCGCGAGTGATCTCGGGCACCGGCAGCCATGGCACCACCACGCCCAACAGCAGCGCTATCGACAGGGCGATTTTTAGCAATCTGGCAAAGCGCTGATCGTCTTCTATGGCCTGATCCCATGGCTCGGCTAGCGGTGGCGGCGTACGCTGGGCCATATCAGTTCTCGCCCTCGTCGCTGGGCACCGCCTGATTAACCGCCAGTGAAATATCCCGGTAGCCGGTTTCGGCCGCGGTGCTCATCACTTGCTTGAGCAGGGTATAGGGAATGCCTTTATCGCCCATAATGATGATCGGTCGGCCTTTCTGTTCCTGCTCCGCCGTTAATGGCCGAGCGCGGCTGGCGCGGTAATTCAGCTCCTCTTGCAGTGGGGCAATCAGCGGCTCATCGCCAATTGCAGCGACCTGGGCCACTGGGTGTCCACTCACCAGAATCTGCTCGTTATTAAGCATGACCACCAAAGTTGTCTCGGGCAGGGTGTCGGCCAAGGAGGTGGGCAACTGTATGGATTTGTCGCTGCTTAGCACTTCTACATCGGAGGAGTTAACCAGCAGGAAAAACACCAAAATGGTGAAAATATCCATCAGTGACACCAGATTGAGCTTGGGTACCAGCCGGTTGCGGCGATGGTGCTTGGCCATGCGCTTGGCGCGCAGAGACTGCTTCATGCGTCACCTCCCACACAGAGAGACTCGCCCTGCAGCGGATCGTTAACCGGTGCGTCGCCGAGGGAAATACTCGGAAACAGCGCAGCATTAACCACACCGGCGGCCACCACTGCACGAAACGAGCGCACCGTATCCATGGTGCTGACAATAGTCTGGTAGTCGGTATCGGGCTGAGCGAGAATCACAATATCGTCTTTATCGAGCCCATAGTTGTCTTGCAGGCGGATTTTGATCTGCTGCAGGGTGCTGGATAGGCGCGCAAAGTCGTGCTCGCCATTGGCATTGGGGCACAGGGTGACGGCGCGGTTACCTGCAGGGTGGTTCACCCCCAGATAATCCGGGTAGATGACCACCTCGAGAAAATCCAGCTGTTCATTCTCTGCCGGTGTCGCCGCAGGCGCGGCACTGTCGGGCAGGTTCAGCTCCAGCACGGTAATGCGGGCAAACACCATGGACAACAGCAATACCGGCACCAGTACAATCATCAGATTCATAAAGGCGGTGATATTGAGCTCGGCGTCTTCCCGGTGACGTCGCCTTCTAAAGCGCATAAGCGGTGCCCGGCCTCAGGCTTTGGGCGCCACGCGGGCGCCACCGTTAGTGAGCAAATTAAGGCATTTAACCCCGGTCATCTCCAGCGAGTCGATCAGCTCGGTGGTTTTGGTTTGCAACATGGCGTGAAACAGCAACAGCGGAATAGCCGACATCAAACCGAAAGCGGTGGTGTTCATGGCCACGGAAATACTGTTCGACAAAAGCGTGGCTTTCTCGGCCGGGTCGGCTTCGGCCACGGCGGTAAATGCGGCGATAAGACCAATAATGGTACCCAAAAGCCCCAACAGTGTGGCGATATTGGCCAAAGTGGCCAAATAAGGCGTGCGCTTTTCCAGCCTCGGCATGGCTTCCAGCACGCCCTCTTCCATGGCCAGCTCGATTTCATCGCGGCTGCCCGATTGGCCCATGCGCGCCACCCCGGCGGCGACAATGCGGGCGATGGGGGCGCTGGAGTTGCGCCCGAGGGAGACAGCACCCTGATAGTCGCGCTTTTTCAGCATCGGCATCACCTGATTAAGCGCCTGACGGTTGGCGCGCTGGGCGTGTTTCAGCACCAGATAGCGCTCCACGGTAATCACCAGCCCCACCACCAGCACTATGCCGATAGGGTACATAAACGGGCCGCCGTTTTGAAAAAAGCGCGTCAGGGTTAATAAAAAATCCATAGGTGGTTACCCTCAAGTGGTCTAAATTGGCCGACGATGAATGCTCAACAGCACATTATGCATTAAAAAGATTATTGCCGATGTGAACGGCGTTCTATTCAACATCCGCCACGGGTTTTTCTTCGGCGGTGAT
>DATBNH010000691.1:0-2152 GCA_036554405.1 Cellvibrionaceae bacterium
CGTCGACAATGGTTTGCTCGGCAGCGCTGATGGCAGCATAGAACTTGGCAAAGCGCGCCTGCAAATCCGGGCTGTCGGTCTGAGCGGCTAACGCCTCGGCCCAGTAAAGCGCCAGATAAAAATGGCTGCCGCGGTTATCAATCTGCCCCACTTTACGCGCGGGCGACTTGTTGTTATCCAGAAACTTACCGGTGGCCTTATCCAGACTGTCTGCCAATACCTGGGCCTGGCTGTTGCCGTTAACCTGGCTGTAGTGCTCCAACGATGCCGCCAGTGCTAAAAATTCACCCAGCGAATCCCAGCGCAAATAGCCCTCGTCGGTAAACTGCTCCACTTGTTTAGGTGCAGAGCCGCCAGCACCGGTTTCAAACAAACCGCCGCCGTTCATCAGCGGCACAATAGACAACATCTTGGCGCTGGTGCCCAGCTCCAAGATGGGGAACAAATCGGTCAGGTAGTCACGCAATACATTGCCGGTCACCGAAATAGTATCTTCACCGGCCTTGGCCCGGGCCAGGGTAAAGCGGGTGGCCTCTTCCGGGGCCATAATCTGAATATCCAGCCCCGAGGTGTCGTGGTCTTTCAGGTAGGTGGTCACCTTGGCAATCAGCTCGGCATCGTGCGCACGGTTGGGGTCGAGCCAGAAAATAGCGGGGCTGCCGGTGGCGCGTGCGCGATTAACCGCAAGCTTAACCCAGTCTTGAATGGGGGCATCTTTTACCTGGCAGGCGCGAAAGATATCGCCCTCGGCCACGGTTTGCTCCAGCAGGACTTTGCCTGCGGCATCGACAATGCGTACGCTGCCACTGGCAGGCATTTCAAAGGTTTTATCGTGCGAACCGTACTCTTCAGCTTTTTGGGCCATCAAGCCCACATTGGGTACGCTGCCCATAGTGGTGGGGTCAAAGGCGCCGTTTTCCCGGCAGAAGTCAATGGTGGCCTGATAAACGCCGGCGTAGCAGCGGTCGGGAATAATCGCCTTGGTGTCGTGCAGTTTGCCGTCGGGGCCCCACATCTGCCCGGATGAGCGAATGGCGGCGGGCATAGAGGCATCGATAATCACATCGTTAGGCACATGCAAGTTGGTGATGCCCTTGTCGGAGTTGACCATGGCCAGCTCGGGGCCATTGTTAAGGCAGGCTTTAATATCGGCCTCAACCGCAGCGCGCTTGTCGGCGGGCAGCTTTTCCAGTTTCTCCAGCACATCGCCAAAGCCGTTGGTAGGGTCTACACCCATCTCGGCAAATTCACTGGCGTATTTGTCGAACAGCTCGGCAAAAAACACGGTAACCGCATGGCCAAAAATAATCGGGTCAGAGACCTTCATCATGGTGGCTTTCAGGTGCAACGATAGCAACACGCCCTCTGCTTTGGCTTCGTTAATGGCTTTGGCCAAAAATTCACGCAGCGGCTGCTTGCGCATTACCGCCGCATCCAGCACTTCGCCAGCCTGCAGGGGCAGGGCGTCTTTTAAAACCTTAGTGCTGCCGTCGCTTTGCACAAATTCAATTTTGGCCTTGGTGGCGGCGGGCAGGGTAATAGACTTTTCGCTGCCGTAAAAATCGCCCTCGCTCATATGTGCCACATGGCTTTTGGAATCGGCGGACCAAGCACCCATGGAATGCGGGTTTTTGCGCACATAGGCTTTTACCGAGGCCGGTGCACGGCGATCGGAGTTGCCCTCGCGCAGCACCGGGTTAACGGCACTGCCTTTGATTTTGTCGTAGCGGGCGGCGGCAGTTTTTTCTTCATCGGTCACGGGACGGCTTGGGTAATCTGGCAGTTTATAACCCTTGGCTTGCAGCTCTTTAATGGCTTCAATCAACTGCGGAATAGAGGCGCTGATATTAGGCAGCTTGATAATATTGGCCTGGGGGGTTTTGGCCAGTTCACCCAGCTCGGCCAGGGCGTCGCTCTGGCGCTGCTCGTCGGTCAGATACTCGGGAAAGCTGGCGATAATGCGTCCTGCCAGGGAAATATCTTTCAGCTCAACAACCACGCCAGAAACCGAGGTAAAGGCTTCAATAATGGGGAGCAATGAATAAGTCTGCCCTTCCCCCATCTGCCGGTACAGGCGGGCAATGACCGCATCCTCAAGGCGATGAACCGCAGCCACAGCCGCGATTCATATCTGCGCATCCTCGACCGCGTC
>DATBNH010000694.1:0-1656 GCA_036554405.1 Cellvibrionaceae bacterium
TAAAAGCGGCGCAGTGGGTTGTGCAAGACGCTGTTTGCTGACGATTATTAGCAGTGATTTTTTAAGGCAAGTGTCGATCCAACCCTACAGGTGTACAGAGGGTGACAGATAAATAGTCAGCGTTATTGAATTGCTGGTGCGATATATCATCGGCAATACCTCGCAGAATTCGTAAACGAATATCTTGTGTGGAGTAGTCGCTACTTGCCTTCATTGAACCTATGAGCTCTTCTAAATTATCGCCACTACTACTACTCGTAAGCTCCAGTTCTATCCGCTGGGCATCGCCGCAGAGACTAATACGGGTATTGAACGTATTCTCAGTATGCTGGTGAATCTCCACCTGGAACATGAACGCTTCTTCCAGCGCCAGTTGCAAGCGGCTCAATTGATCCCCCCGCCAACCTAATGCGCTGGCTCTTTCCGTTGTAAATGCCATCGCGGGCGCAAGACCGGCAAGGTCTGATGTCACAGTGCTGCGGTAGCTCTTGGCGCGCTTGAGTGAGACTAAATAGGACAGAATAACGGCGACAATCCCACCTGTGGTCATGCCATTATCCAGCAACTGTGCGACCGCTTCTGGCATCAAGTCGTGAAATATCACCAAGCCCTGAAAGCCACTGCCTGCCCAGAAAGCGACACCAAAAACGATGCCATTATCGAACGAAAAACCATCACTGATTATGAGGCGAATGCCATGCACGAATAACAAAACGATCAAGAAAAAGATAAATACACCGGCAACCGGCCCGGGGATAGCCTGTAGTAAGGCCGAAATCTTCGGCGAAAATGCCAGTAGAAGCAAAATCATGCCACCGTATATGCCAACGCGTCGCGCTGCCACACCGGTGAGATCAACCACCGATACGCTGGTGGAATAGGTTGTATTGGGTAGTGTACCCATCAGGCCGGAGATAAGGTTACCGACACCGTCAGCATTTACCGCGCCCTGGACTGATTTGTAATTGGTTGGTTTTGGAGTATGTTGTGAGACGTCCTGAATGGCGATGCCATCACCGTACGTTTCCAGAGCACCAATAATGGTGACAATCATAAAACCCGGCAGCATAAACCAGAAGGTGGCGTCAAACTCCAGGTTTAGACCTGGCCAGTCGGCTGAAGGTAATCCTATCAATGCTGCTTCACCAATACCGCTGAGGTCCACAAGCCCAAACCACCAGGCAATCAATGACCCGCTTACCACTCCGATTACCGGCCCCCAAAGGCGTAGTGTCTTGTTGCCAAAAATTGATAGCCCTAAAATAAGTGCCAGTGTAATCGCCGCGGTCCACATCGGTGCTTCAACTGGCCCCGAGTAAAGAGGCGGCGTTGCAGCGAGTAAATCGTAAGCAATGGGCATCACTGAGACGGCAATGAGTGTGACCACTGTGCCGCCTACGGTTGGGTTAATGATTTTCCTGAACAAGCCAAGGTAGCGCGCAAATATAAACTGGATAAGTGAGGAGGCGACGATTAATGTGCCTAGCAATGGCAGCCCCCCCGCTTTCAGAGCACCGATAGAGACGGCGATAAACGCGCCGGAAGTTCCCATGAACAACACGTAGCCGGCGCCGATGGGCCCAATGGGCCTCGCCTGCACGATCGTCATTAAACCGCTGACAAACAGCGCCGCAAATACCACCCAGTTACCAGCCG
>DATBNH010000695.1:0-11900 GCA_036554405.1 Cellvibrionaceae bacterium
GCGCGGCCGCACCTTCCCGGTGATAGTGGGCCTGACGCTTTTTACCTATGCGGTTAACCTTTTTATTTTCTTTTCCGGTCGCCTCAACCCCGCTGCCAGTACCATAGTCGGTGTCGGCGACACTTACGCCGATCCACTGCCCCAGGCACTGGTGCTGACGGCGATTGTGATCAGCTTTGCCATGACAGCATTTGTGGTGGTTTTGGCTCTGCGCGCTCGCGCTGAATTGGGTAACGACCACGTGGATGGGCGCACCAGTGTGGAGGATATTAAATCGTGAATCACATGATTACTCTACCGGTTCTGTTGCCCCTCTTCACGGGCATCGTACTGCTGTTGCTGACCGGCAGCAGTCTGCGCATTCGTCGCAGCATCAGTCTGATCAGTATTATTGCCCAGACATTGGTGGCCGCCTATCTGGTTAACAGTGCTGCCAGTGGCAATATCACTGTATACGCGCTGGGTAACTGGATTCCCCCCTTTGGTATTGTGTTGGTATTAGATCATTTGAGTGCGCTGATGCTGGGCGTAACCAGCGTGTTGGCGCTGTTCAGTATCGCCTATGCGGTGCGCGGTAACGACCAGCCCGGTGACAGCGTACACAGCCTGATTCACTTTTTGTTGCTGGGCATTAACGGCGCTTTTCTAACCGGCGACTTGTTTAATCTGTTTGTTTTCTTCGAGGTGTTACTGATCGCATCTTACGCACTGCTATTACACGGTGGCGGTGCCGCCAGAATCAAGTCCGGTTTGCACTATGTAGTACTGAACTTGATCGGCTCCAGTTTGTTTTTGATTGCCGCTGCCCTGCTCTACAGCCAAACCGGCACCCTCAATATGGCCGATATGGCTGTTAAAGTGGCCGCCGCCGAACCTCATCAGTTGCCGTTAATTAAAGCTGCCGCCGGACTACTACTGGTGGTATTTGGGCTTAAAGCGGCCATGGTGCCGCTGTATTTGTGGCTGCCTCGTGCCTATGCCTCAGCGGCGGCACCCATAGCCGCGCTGTTCGCAATTATGACCAAAATTGGTATCTACGCCATTATTCGCCTGTTTTATCTGGTCTTTGGCGAAGGTGCTGGCGAGCTGGCCAACTTTGCCGAGCCCTGGCTGTGGCCCTTGTCATTAATCACCCTGGCTCTGGGTGCCATCGGTGCACTGGCCGCACCCGAGCTGCGTCTACAAGTGGCCTATCTGGTAATTGTCTCGGTAGGTACACTGCTGGCCGGTGTGGCGCTGCACAACGAAGCGGCCCTCTCGGCTACCACCTACTATCTGATTCACTCTACCTGGGTGGCCGGGGCATTATTTTTGCTGGCTGACATTATTATGCGCCAGCGCGGCAATGCCGGGGATCGCATTATTTCCGGCCCCAGGGTGGCGCAACCGGTATTACTGGGATTGCTGTTTTTTATCGGCGCCGCCAGTGTAGCCGGCATGCCGCCGTTGTCGGGATTTGTTGGCAAAATCATGTTGTTACAAGCGCCCGAAACAAACCCGCACACTTTTTGGTTGTGGACCGTTTTATTGCTGGCAAGCTTTGTGGTGATTACCGCCATGAGCCGCAGCGGCAGCACCTTGTTTTGGCGCACAAAAAAGGGCAGCGCCAAAACCAAAACGGCCGATACCGGAGCAGTAATTGCCGCCGCTTTGCTACTCGGTTTAAGTCTGGTTCTCAGCGTTGCCGGCGAAGCCGTTATTCAATACACCCATAATTTGGCGGCGCAAATAATGGATGCCAACCAGTATATTGATGCGGTGCTATCGCACCAGGCCATCGGGGGTGATAGCCATGATTAAACTCCGGCGCAAATTTTTTCCACACCCTCTGCTCAGTTTTTTTATGCTGGTGCTATGGCTGTTTATGGCCAACGATTTCAGTGCCGGGCAAATACTGCTGGGTGCCATTGTTGGCTGGATAATCCCCTACCTGACTCAATCATTCTGGCCCGAGAGCATGCCCATGCGTCGCCCCTGGCTGGTAGTTAAATTTTTATTGACCGTATTGATAGATATTGTCCGTGCCAATATTGAGATTGCCATACTTATTTTGGGCCCACGCCATAAGCTCCAACCGGCTTTTATGCGCGTACCGCTGGATTTAAAACAGGATTTCACCATTACCATTTTTGCCAATACTATTTCGTTAACCCCTGGCACCGTCTCGGTGGATTTACAAATGGACGAAGGCTATCTGATTGTTCACGGCTTGAATGTCGACAACACTGAGGCGGCCATTGCTCAAATGAAATCACGCTATGAGGCACCCCTTAAGGAGATTTTCGAATGCTCGACACGATAATTCCCCTGGCCATGCTGATGGTAGCCTTGGCGCTGGTGCTGAATCTCTGGCGTTTGTGCGTGGGGCCTTCTCTGCCCGATCGGATCCTGGCACTGGATACTATGTACATTAATGCCATTGCCTTGCTGATTCTATTCGGCATGTATGAACGCAGCACCCTGTACTTTGAAGGTGCGCTACTGATTGCGGTAATGGGTTTTGTGGGCACAGTGGCGCTATCCAAGTACCTGTTGCGCGGCGACATTATTGAATAGGTAATTATATGAATTTCTGGGTAGAATTGACTGTCAGTTTCTTTGTTATTATCGGCGCTATTTTTGCGCTGATCGGCTCCATTGGCCTGGCGCGACTGGAAGATTTTTTTATGCGTCTGCACGGCCCCACCAAAGCCACCACCCTGGGCGTGGGCGGTATGATTATCGGCTCCATTATCTTTTTTTCCGTCACCGATAAGCTCAGCGTCCACGAGCTATTAATCACTTTATTCCTCTTTATCACCGCTCCGGTGAGTGCGCATATTGTCGGCAAGGCAGCGCTGCATATTCAGTTGCCGGTGGAAAAACGCACACGCAATACGCCGTGGGCAGAGAAAGAGGATTAAACGGGGAACGGAAGGACGAAGGACGAAGGACGAAGGACGAAGGACGAACAATGGTAAACGCCAAGGCGGTATTTTTACGCTCTTTGTTTTGCTTTTTAATTTCTCGTTTATCGACTTTCGTTGTACTCCCTGCAGAAAACCAAGCTCGCCAATAAGTTTCAATTCAATCAACCATCTAACCTGATCGTGTCTATTGTGCCGGGCTAACTCCAGAAGTCGAGACTACACTCCACTAGAACCTTAGCAAAGAGCATAAAAAAACCGCGCTTAGTGCGCGGTTTTTTTATGCTTCAGCTCCGGCTATACCGCCGGAGCTGAAGTGAGCGTCTTAGTGTGACACGTTTAGTGAGTTACGACGGTAGTGGAATGTAAAACCGGTCAGTATCAATAATAAACCAAGCATAAGCGTTGCCCAATTCGACAAGGTAGGCAAAGCGCTTACAGTGTAAGTACCAGGAGGCTGGGCCGCACATTGGGGTGTCGCCGGCGGATAGCTTACTTCGCCCTCACCGGTGGGGTTGACCTGAATGCGCACGCGCATATCAGGGCGGCGGTCATCGGGCACTTGCACCCACTGCCCATCAATAATTTCCCAACCCGGCCAGGCCACAGGATTACCAGTGCCATCTACCGCCGCACCCGGCCACAGTAGAGTACCGCTGGCAGGCTGACCACTTAACTGCTCAGCCAAGCGCCCGTCCGGGGTAAGCCAGGAAATAGTCACCAGAGGCGCGCTGTCACCAAAGGGCACACCGCCAGAGAGTAACTGGTAGCTCACCCAGGGCGTATCATTATTACAGAAGCTATTGAGGCTAAGCGTGAGTCCGCCGTCGACAATACCTTCTTCCAGGTACTCACCAAAGTTGTACTCAATAGCATCATCGCCCGGGGCCAAAGTGATATTGCTGATAATATCGTCAACACTGTCATCACCACCATGGCTACCAGCAGTGTCGATACCATCCACCCAGCCCGCAGGATGGGTTTCTGTCACCGTGTACTCACCCGGTGGCAAGTCGGTAAAACTGTAGCTACCATCGGCGGCGGTTTGAGTAACCCGTGGCTCCGGCAGACTTGGGCCGGTAAGGGTAACAGTCACATTACCAATACCCGGCTCATCGGTATCAATTACGCCATCGTTATTGCGATCGAAAAACACATTACCGGCAATACTGGCGGGCAGAACTTCCGAGAAATTGTTCTCGGGCGAACCGCTCACCTCATCTTCATCGCCACTGTCATTGAGTACAATACCCACAATCTGGCTGGTGATTGCAGTTGGGTTACTAGCCGAACCCACAGTACCGGTGCTGCCGTTATAGGGCACGATAACACCCTCTGTGGTTACACTATTAAGGGTGTTAACCGGCTGCGTTGGCTGACACACCGAATAGGTGCCAGCGGGCAACTCGGCAAACAAATAGTTACCCTGGCTGTCAGTCAATGCCGTATCCAGCAAGGTGCCCGCACAGCTGCCCCCACTGCGCAGCTCGATGGGGTTGCCTGCAATGGGCGTGGAGTCACCGGGAATAAACACACCATCGGGAATTGCTTGGTTATCCAGAAACACCTTACCGGAAATATAACCCAGGGTGCTGACCAGCAGCGGCGTGTTAACCGGCTCTTCGTTAGGACCAAAGTTACTTTGCAGCGCGCCTATGGGGAAATTATTCACATAGTCTCCGGCGTCAGGCGCCGTCACATTCACCTCAATACGACAGCCACCCGGTGGGATCACAGCACCATTGGCCAGAGTAACACTGGTACTGCCAGCTGCTGCGGTTACCGCACCGGTACAGGTATTCACCAAGCCATTGGGCGTTGCCACCGTCATCTGCGCCGGGAAAGCGGGCAGGTTATCAACCAACGGCGCACTCAGCACCATATTCGCCTCGTTGTTGTTGGCGATGGAAATAGTCAGAACCGACACGCCGCTTGGCGGAATTACCGGTGGATCAAAGGCCTTACCCAGGCCGCCGGGCTCGGTAATAATAAGCTCGGCCTGAGTGGGCTCTTCATTTTCCACCTCTTCAAAGCTGGTAACACCGCCCGCTGGAATTTCGTTAATGTAAGTGCCGGGAATATTACTCAGTACATTGACGGTAACGGTACAGATGCTTCCTGGCTCGCCTGTTGCGGCCAGGTTTGCGCCAGTCAATACAATAGACTGAGCTGAGGGCTCGGCAGCCACTACACCCTGATCACAGGTGGTCTGTGCATCAGGAACAGTCGCCACCACCAAGCCTTCGGGCAGTACATCGGTAAAAGTCACTTGCGTCAAATCCAGGTCATTGGGGTTTTCCAAACGAATCACCAATGGCGCAGCAACACCCGGCAGACGGATAGCGCTGCCGGTGGTAAAGCCTACGGGATTGCCCGCATCCAGGGTCAAGCCGTCAATAGCTTTGTTCACCACTATATGCTCGCGCACTTCCAAAGTGGCGTCGGTTGGCGGGTGGCTTACGGGCTCACCGTCTACGGTAATAGTGTTGGCGGGAATATTATTGAGGTAAGACCCTTCCACGGCGGCCGCTACGTCAATTTCCAGATAACAACTGGCCGCCACACCATTGACCATTGGCCCCAGAGTACCATTGGCTAGCTCCACACTGGTATTGTCAGGCCAAGTGATAGTGGCAGCCCCACCACAGTTGCTGAATGGATTAGGATCGGGAGTCACCAGCAAGTCTGCCGGCAAATTATCCACGATATTAAAGCCTACCAGTGACTGCTCTAAGGTGTTGTAAATGGTCACGCGTAAACGTGAGCTGGTGCCAGGGGTGACCACCGCTGGCGTAAAGCTTTTGCTGACACCCACACTGTTAGTGGTGCTCAGGGTGCTCTGCGCAAAGGTAGTGGTATTGGTCGCCCCTTCGTTGGTAATAATGCTTTCCAGTGGAATGGTATTGGTAATGGTACCCACTCGGGTTGAGGTGACATTGACGCTGACTTCACAAGCCGCGTCAGCATCAAGCATTGCACCGGCCACGCTAATGCTGGTGCCACCGGGTTCAGCACTGATGATCCCGCCAGGACAAGACGTAGATGCGGCGGGCGCAAGAGCAATGGTCATACTATTGAGTACGCCAGTGGCCAGCCCGTCTTCGGTAAAGTAATCCGACAAACGTAAATTACTCACAGGCTGACTGGCATTGGTAATGTTGATGGTCAACCGTGCTGACTCGCCTGGCGCCACCACACCCGGGCTAATAGCCTTGGAAATCACCGGCACATCGGGCGCCTGATAATTAAGCGTGGCACTGACATTGGTGCGATTTAGCAGCCCACCGTCGGCTGTAATCTGGCCGGGCAGAAGAGTATTGGTCCAATTGCTGGTGCCTTCCACGGTGACATTAAATAGCAACTCACAAGTGGCACCGGGCGCGAGACTTGCGCCTTCAAGCACGACACTGCTGCCACCGGGCGCAGCGGTAATTACCGTGGGGCCATTACAAGTGCTATAAGCATTAACAGGGCTTGCCACAAACATATCAACAGGCAAGTTATCTTCTACGCGAATGCCGGTAATGGGGCGGGTAGTGTCAAGGTTACTCAAGGTAATGCGGGCGAGCGACTCTCCGCCGGGGCCAACACTGGCCGGTGAAAAGCCTTTGCTCGCCGCCAACGCATCATTATAGGTCAAGTTCGCACTGGCATCGGTGTTCACTGCCAACTCGCTGCCGTCGGCATTAGTTTGTATGGCACTGACATCGGCGGTATTGTTATACACACCGGCAGGGCCCACCACATCCACTTCAATCTGGCAGGTGCCAGGCGTATTAGTACCGCTATTGCGCGCGGCCACCGAGCCGTTATTAAGGCTTACCGAGGTAGAGCCGGGCACCGCCGTCAACGTGCCGCCACAACTGGAGCCGGCATTGGCCGGGCTGGCCACGCGCAACTGCGCAAAGGCACCGGCGGTAGGCAGCGTATCGCTGATGGCCACTGTGGTCAGCGGGTTGTCCGAATAGTTGGATACACGAATACGCAGGCGTGACACTTCGCCTTCGGTCAATACTCGGTTGGTTTGGCCATCAAAGGTTTTGGCCAAAGCTATCACCGCTTGATAATTAGCGGTGACCTGTTGTGAAGTGCTGCCATTACAATTGTTGGAGTCGCCATTTATTTGCACCGCACAAATGGCAATCTGGTTATTGGTATTTAGTGTGGTAGTGGGGTCAATCATCGCCCAAAATGTGATGGTACATGCGCCCGGGCTGCTGGAACCCGTCCGAGCCGGCAAGGTGGGAATGGTAAACAACAAATCGTCATCACCTTCTACCCGACCGTTAAGACCGAGTGCACCACAGGCGGGGGTCAGCTCGGGAGCAAAACCGCCGTTGGTAAGCAAGGTAGCGCCATTTTGTAGCTGATCGGCCACAGTTACATTAGCGGCTGGCGTATCCGAATAATTTTGTACGGTCACCTGATAACGCACGGGGTTACCCGGCGCCACATTGTTTGGGCTGCGGCTTTTTAATACCCGCAAACGGTCAGCCACAATCACACTGGCAGAGCGCGCCTGGCTGATAATACCTGGCTCGCCGGCAATGCTTACAGCACCTTCGGGAATATTGTTGGTGTAGGAGGTGGGTAAATCCGAGTCAGGGGTTTCGCCTACAAACGTCACTGTCAGAGTACAGCTGCCACCGGCCGGAATGTCAAAATTAGACACCGCAAAACCCTGCGCGTCTCCTGCAATTACCTGATCTCCAACACAGCTATTGGCCACATTGGTGACCGTCATACGATCTTCATAGGGGCTTGCGGCTACCGGGTCGTCTTCAAAGCTATCTACGGTTAAAGGTGTAGTGCCGCTATTGCTAAGAACAATGGTAAAGGTGCTGGCCACACCGCTGGCCACCGGGCTGGCGGCAAAGCTTTTGGTCACGCCCAAGGGTGAGCGCACAGTAATATTGCGATTGGCATTACCTGAAGGCTGCAGTCCTTCATCACTACTGAAACTGTCGTTATCGATACTGTTCTGAACATTAACCTGATAGCTACCATTGGTGTGGCGCGCACGAATTTCCACATCCAGCGAACAGCTCGAATTGGGGGCCAAGGTGCCGCCAACGACTTCCACCTGAGCATTGACACCCTGGGTTAGATTAACACTGGCGCCTGCGTTATCAATACACGTGCCTGTGGCGGGCGTACCTGTCGGCTCAATCACGGCACCATTGCCACCACTGGTGGGAAAAACATCGGTGAAGCTGAAATTACTCAAAGAAACATTATTGTCAGGATTATTGACGTTAATCCGCAATGTGGTGGTGCTGCCACCCAAAATGGCCAAGCCATTGCCTCCCGGGAAGCCCTTCGACCAAGTAGGACGGCTCACGGAGCGCACCGTGATTGCCTGAGGGCCACCAGTGGTATTGGCGCCGGTATCGCTACCTACATCACCTGGATTGAGCGCATAGGAGTGGGAGGTGCTGGCGCCATTGCTGGACCAGGCTACCACCGGTATATCCAGGTAACACTCGCCAGAGTTAGGTACACTATCAACGCGCACAGGAACCGTTAACCCACTTAAACTGATATCGGCTTCACCTTCAGTAGTGTTGAGTGTGCCACCACACCCAGGGCCATTAATCTCGGCAGGGCCGCTTACCCAAAGCCCGCCCGTTGCGGTAGTCGGTAACGCTTTATCAAAATTGACGCCAGGGATGGACTCGATGGTGGAATTATTACTCAGAGTAATCCGTAAGCTGGTCGCCTCGCCCGGGTAAACAGTATCGCTGTTAGGTGGCGTAGGGCCGGTATTGACTGTAACCGCGAAGTTAGCATTCTGGGCTTGGGCCTGGGTTGCCAATAACAGGGCGCTAAAGCTAAAAAGCATTAAAATAATATGTCGGGCACCGTGTCTAGCCCATAGCGCCCTAGACAAACCACTCCATTGAATCGGTATACACATAACAACAACCCCCATAAAAATCCGACTATTCAGCGAAGCTAAACCCTATAGTGGAAATTAATACAAATAATGGATAATTATATAGGGGTAGAAACGGCGGGTTCTTGTATGAAACCTGTGAATACTCACAAAACCTCACAAACTGATTGAGCATTACAGGGCTGAGGACGTTTACACAACTACAAACTGGTTAAATTATCTACGGGTTCAGAGAGTGCGTAACCCAAGCCACGCACGGTCTGCAATGGAAAGTCGGGTCCCAGCTTATTACGCAAACGACTCACCAGTGCATCAATAAAGTGCGTTTCGTATATTTTCGAGCTGCGGCCCAGTTTCTCAATCAAGATCTCCCGACTGACTGTCTGTAAAGGCTTAGGCGTGTGTACTAACGCACGCAAAAAAGTTCTCTCTTGAGCGGTTAGCGCAAACTCTTCCCCGGCAGGCGAAATGACCACCCAGCTGTCTTTCCCAAGTCGCCAACGAGCACTATTAACATTCTTATGAGTATTGCGGTGAGGTAACCGGCGAGCAACTGCATGTAAGGTAGCACTTATTTCGGCCAAATCTACTGGCTTAACCAGGTAGGCGTCGGCACCACTGATCAAGCCGCGCACGCGATCCCCCATTTCACCACGGGCAGTCAGCATCACTACCCCTATAGACTTTAACGCCGGTTGCAAGTGCTGCAATATCGCAAAGCCATCATCACCGGGCAAACCTATGTCCAATACAATCAAATCCGTATGCTGTCGTTCGAGCAACTGTTGTAACTGAATATAATTGTGAGCAAAATTAGTGTGAAACCCCGCACTGTTTAGCAGGGCCGCCAACTCCTCACAAAAATCGACATCATCGTCAACAAGTGTTACATGTAACATACTCACACCATGTAATTAAATCTGCCCATGTTAACCTAAGATACCTCTATATAAGTAGCGATTCAGCCAAGTGGCAGTATAATGCGAAAACAAGAGCCCAATCCATCCGCCTCAAAGGGCATTAACTGTAAGCTTCCACCGTGTTGCTCGACCAGCGCACGAGCCAAGTAAAGACCCAGCCCTGCGCCAGGGCTTTTTTGAACACTGACACCACGATAAAACTTGCCAAAGATCTTATCGCGGTCAGATTGCGCAATACCCTCCCCCTGATCAGAAACACTAATAATCGCTTTATCGTCATCTTGCTGGAGTGTTATCTGCACGAGCTCATTTTCAGGAGAGTATTTAAGTGCATTATCTACCAAATTTGTCACCGCAATAGACAATAATTGTGGATCCACACCGATCTCCAGCCGATCCGTTTCTGCTCGCACACGCAGGCGATCAGAGTATTGTCCATCAGGGAAAACTCTATGTAGAAAGCTCACCAAATCGATACACTGGATATGCATACGACCATCACTGTAGGTGGCTAAGCGATCATTAGTGAGACAATTATTAAGCAGTGTTTTCATGCGCTCAGTGTTGCGGCGAATGCGCTGCAAGCGCGGCAGAACTTCGGGAAGCTTCGCTGTAAACTCATACTCAAGATTGTGCGCAGCGGTATCGATAACGGCCAAAGGCGAACGAAACTCGTGAGACACCATGGCCACGAACTCTTGCTGTGTTTTTAGTGCCAACTGCTCAGCTATAAGTGCTTGACGCAACTGGACCTCAGTTTGCTCACGTTCTTCCACCTCAGCCTGAAGAGAAGAATTGATCATGTCCAGCTGATAAGTTCGCTGCAGGACCAACTCTTCCAAACGCTCTTTTGATTCTCTGGCCTTTACCAGTAACGCGTCCTGAGCCACTAACTTATCATTCTCAGCCTGCCAGGCGCGACGGGCCAGGGCGAGGTTCAACAACACCAGATGCACCAACGCCCCCATATTGGGCAAATGATCAGCCATTGGAATCCAGCTGCCATAGCCAAGGGCTCTCACAGCCATTAACAGCATCGCCACCTGCAGGGGCAGAAAGGCCATGGCATATAAACGAATGCAGCGGTGATGGAATAGAGCATGCAAGGTGATGACAAATAAAACGATAATAGCCACCAGGTTCAAACGGGAAATCAAGCCATTAACCAACACCGTATTGCCCGTCAAAGCCATTAGCACCAGTGCGACATAGAGACCTATAAAAACCCAGCTTCCGCGATACAAAAAGGGATAGAGTTTTTTAAACTGAAAAGCCGACTGAATAAATAAACTGAGAAACAGCCCACACACGGCATAGCTAACCATCATCACTCGATGCAGGTGCTCACTACCCTCCGGATATAAAAACTGCGCCCTATAACCGCCGGCAATCACCGAAAAAAAACCGACCGCCAGCATCGCCAGTGCATAGCGCCAATAAATACCATCACGCAGACGAAACCAAAAGATCAGGTTAATAAAAATTACTAACATCAGCATGCCGATATACAACCCAAACACGCTGTATTCAACAGCGATCAATCGATACATACTCTGTTCGCTCAGCAGCAGGATATCGGCATTGAGACGATTGGAAAAATCCAGCCGCAATGTATAGAGCGCAGCTTTATTTTCTGGAGGAGACAAACGATAGGTGAAACCCCGGTATTGCACATCACGCTGATAAAACGGCAAGGCGAAACCCTGGGTTTTTACCCTGTAGTCATCTCCATCAAACTGAAAAAGATTAACAGACTGCAGATAGGGTGGTAATAGGGTCAGCAACCAGTCATCGGTTACACCGGGCTCACGCTCAAGACATAAACGCAGCCACAAACTGCCGCCGCGCCCCGAAGCTGACAAGGTACCAGACACTGGTCTAAAAGCTGAATCCGGCAGCGCCGAAACCTGCTCGATTGTCAGTTCGCGTGCGAGATCTTCAAGCATTAACAGACTGAGATTTGTGGTGTTTATCTGCGTTTCCATCGGGGGCGTTAGCAGCTGCGAGTTACAGCTGGCATAAACCGTCAATGGCAATACAAATCCCAGCAGGGTTAGCAACAGTAATTTAATGGTTTTTTGCAGCAGATGTGATAATTTATTGAGCACGGGCACGCCACCACTTGGCTAAATAATCGGCGATATCACTACCGACAGAGATTTGTGGCTCAGAGGCGGA
>DATBNH010000696.1:0-4583 GCA_036554405.1 Cellvibrionaceae bacterium
TTGAAAAGTCATCTGCCAGAGAAAGGGCAGATCGACATATTGCTCAACCGTTTGAGGATCCACCACCACACCATAGTGATCGCGCACAGCAACAGCGGTATTGCGCAAAGTATCCAATACTGGCCAGGGAAGATTGATCCACATGGCTGCACCACTTTTTGCATAGAAGTCGGGCTGCTCAAGACCGGGCGGCTTGGCAATAATACCCTGGGCTGCCGTGCAAAAAGGCTCTCCTTCTTTGATGTAGGCGATATCCTTAATATGCCAGGTTAAAAACAGTTCGGCACGCATTTGGGCCAAGTGAGGAGGGCTGCAAGGCGCAAGCGTACTCCGAGCCAGTCGCGACCAACTGTCTACGGCATCGCGGTTAATGTTATCGAGGATGGACAAAACGGCCTCTGACTGTTGCCTCATTTCGGTGCGCATCATTGACGCGGCCAATACGCACAGCGCGCCCATAACCACAAAGGCCACAAGCATGCCAGCAACAAACGCAATCAGCGAGGTTCGACTCATAGACTGAAAGGCCATAATGAAAGTCTATAAAGCATAGCAAAAAATTTGCTATGCATTCTTTTTTGGGGAACTTCTGAGCAAGCATAAATGATGCCTGCCTGGTAGAAATGTACCGAAACTGGTACAACTTTATTGCTGAACTCAGGGGGCCTTACATTTTGATTGCCAATGAACCACGCATGGGTATCACCCATAAAAAGCCGCAGAAACTGCGGCTAAGAGGAGATAGCATCAATGCTGAAAAACGTACTTAAAAGCGCCAGTTAATCTGCGCCGCGACAATATTGACATCACTGTCAAACTCGCCGGATAACACCCGACCACTGTTAGCGTCAGTTTCGTGAATGCTGGCTTCATCTACCAGCAAGTGTGCGTAGCTGACATCCATGGTCAGTGCGTCAGAGAGCACCACATTAGCACCAAACGCTATCCAGGTTCTGTCTGCATCAGGGATACGCGCGGTGGCAAATTCAGGATCAGTCTGCGGCGCTTCATCAAAGGCTATACCGGCGCGCCAGGTAAGTGCCTGACTGGCCCTGATGCTGGTACCGAGGGAGTAGCGCATGGTATCGCTGTATTGTAAGTCCAGCTTATCCACCAGCATGTCGTTGCCGGTATTAATCACATCTATTTCATCTATGCTGCTCCAGCGCGTTTGCGATACATCCACATGGATGGCCCACACCGGGTGAAACCAATGGGTAGCGCTCAAGGTAATAACATCGGGCAATTTCACGCTGGCCTCAACATCGCCAGCCAGCGCACTCAAGCCCCCTGCACACAAAGTGCCTGTAGTGGGCGCTGGGGGCATACCGGTGGGAAAGCCCGCACCCGGTGCGCAGGCTGCATTCAATTCAAAGCTGGCATCACCGTCGAGGGTAAACTCGCCCCCCTCGCGCCATAACAAACCAATGCTGGTCCGATCGGAGGGTGTAATCAACAGGCTGACATCCAACACAAAGCCGTCGTCATCACCTTGTACTTTGGCACTGCTGTCGGTGGAGGGATCGGGGGATATACCAAAGGTGGAGTCCACCTGATTTTCCAGTGTGGTTTCTATGCGCTGGTAGTTAACCCCCAGCCCTAGCGCTATATAATCGCTGGGTGCCCACGAGGTGGTGACATTAAAGTTGGCCACTTCCAGTTCGCTGAAAGTGGCCGAGTAGCGACCCTGCCACGTGGTGCCAAAATCACTGGCCAGGCCAAAGGGGCCTCCGGCGCCAAAACCTATGCGAAAGCTGTCGGCCAAGGGTATCACCAGGTAGACATTGGGTATCACACCGTATTCGTCGGTTTTACCGGGATCACCCGGGTAAGTAGAGCCCTGATCATTAAACTCAGCTTTGGGCGAAACCACATTTACCCCAAAGGTAAAGTGCCCGCCCTCAAGCCGGCTCATACCGGCGGGGTTAAAATAAACCGTGGAAGCATCGGTGATGTCTGATGCGGTACCGGCAAAGGCCTTGCCCATTTGTGCAGGGCTTTGTTCCAGCAGCTGGAAAGAGGCGGCAAAAGCCAGCGACGGCATGGTTAATAGGGCGAGAGCGGCGGGTGAAAATAGTGTTTTTTTCATGGGTATGGCTCCTGTCATTATTCTGTGAAGACAACAGATACCCATAAGGTGTAGCCCAATGCCCCCATACTTACCAATGAGATTGACAAAATCGCGCACAGCGCCACAAAACAGTGCCAACATAAAATAAAAGCCACACCTGCAATACGGTGCAAATTTATCCACCCGGAACGCTGACAGTGCAACCATAAAGTTTTGTTAAAACCAGGCATCATATTGCGCTTCTGGTATGATTTTGGTTTTGCCAATGAAAGGGTCTATCTATGAGCAACTCATCTCGCCGCCAGTTCCTAACCGGCGCCGCTGCACTCGGTGCCGGTGCTATGCTGCCGGTTAGCGCCACTGCTGACGACTGTGCACAACTGCCTAAGCTGGTACATAAGGTTTATTTCTGGTTGAAAAACCCAAACTCCGGCGAAGACCGCGATCAGCTGATTGCCGGGCTGAAAACCCTGGGACAGATTGAGTCGGTCAAGGTTCTGCAAATCGGTGTGCCCGCCTCTACAGAAAAACGCGAAGTGGTAGACAATAGCTTTCAGGTGTCCGAGCTGATGATGTTTGACGATGTGGAAGGACAAGATGCCTATCAGGTTCACCCCATTCATGAAAAGTTTGTGGAGCAGTATTCGCACCTGTGGGAAAAAGTCGTGGTTTACGATTCCATCGCCGTTTAATGCACTCCTCCGGCCCCGCTCGGGGCCGATATCTACACCCATTTGCTAACCATTATCATTTACATTGATGCGCTTATGGTGCTACCATTTGTCCGGTTCTGGCCGTAATCGGCCGCTCTTTTTACCTGCCGTTTCTAACCACAGAGTGTTGCTATGCTTATACGCCAAACTGGTCTGCGTTTTTTGCTACTGGCGGCGGCCCTTGCCGCGCTTAACCCCATTTTTGCCCAAGAGGTAAACCTCTACACCACCCGCGAGCCGGGCCTGGTGCAACCACTGCTGGATGCCTTCTCCGAGCAAAGTGGCATTAAAGTAAACACCGTTTTTATGAAAGACGGCCTCAGTGAACGTGTGGCCAGCGAGGGCGAACGCTCCCCGGCCGATGTGTTAATGGCGGTGGATTTTGGCAACCTCACCGAACTGGCTGAAAATGGGGTTACTCAAGCGGCCAATAGCGACTTGCTAAATGCCGCGGTGCCGGAGCAATTGCGCGACAGCGAAGGCCACTGGTTTGCCCTGTCTATGCGCGCTCGCCTGATTTACGCCAGCACCGACTTAACTGATATCGACGGCCTGCACTACGAAGATTTAGCCAAGCCAGAATGGAAAAACCGTGTCTGCATGCGCTCGGGCCAACACCCTTATAACACCGCCCTGGTGGCGCACATGATTGCGCATCACGGTGAGGCTTACACCGAAACCTGGCTGAAGGGTGTTAAAGATAACCTGGCTCGCCGCGCCGGTGGCGGCGATCGCCAAGTGGCTCGTGATATTCTCGGCGGCTTGTGTGATATCGGCATTGGCAACTCTTATTATGTGGGGCTGATGCGCAGTGGCGATAGCGGCGCCGAGCAAAAACAATGGGGAGACGGCATTCAAATCGTACTGCCCCGCTTTGAAGACGGGGGCACTCACGTGAATGTCTCCGGTGCGGCTATTGCCCGACATGCGCCCAACCGCGAAAATGCCGTCAAACTACTGGAGTACCTGGTATCAACCGAGGCACAAACCCTTTATGCCCGCGCCAATTACGAGTACCCAGTGCTCAAAGGTGCCAGTGCCGATCCGATTATCGCCGCCTTCGGTCCTCTGTCGGTAGACCCACTGCCTCTGGCAGAGATTTCCGCTCATCGCCGCACCGCCAGTTTACTGGTAGACCGGGTAGGTTTTGATAACTGATGCGGCGGCGCCTTTACCGCGCCCCTTTGCTCTTCTCGCGCGCCCACGCCTCTGGCTGACGCGCCACTGTGCCGGCATTGGTTTGGGCTGGCTGGCGATCAGTGCCCTGATCGCCATATTAGTGCTATTACCGGTACTGTCACTGGTCTCTTACGCGCTGCAAGGCTCGGGGGATTTATGGCCGCACCTGAGTGCCTATGTGCTGCCTCAGGCGCTGTCTAACACGCTGCTGTTGCTGGTAGGCGTGGGCGCCATAGTGGTTACCTTAGGTACCGGCAGCGCCTGGCTGGTGACCGCCTATGACTTCCCTGGCCGCGGCCTACTGGCCTGGGCACTGCTGTTGCCACTGGCGGTGCCCACCTACATTGTCGCTTTTGTCTACGTAGATATGCTGCACCCGGTGGGCCCGGTACAAAGCTTTATTCGCGACCTGTTCGGTGTGGCCAGCCCGCGGGATTTGCGCTTGGCGGATATCCGCTCCATGGGCGGCTGTATTCTCTTATTGGGCCTGGTGCTCTACCCCTATGTGTACCTACCGGTGCGCGCCATGTTTGCCATGCAAGCCGCCGGCGCGCTGGAGGCTTCGCGCATGCTCGGCGCCAGTGCCGGGCGACGTTTTTTTAAAGTAGCCCTGCCACTGA
>DATBNH010000697.1:0-2570 GCA_036554405.1 Cellvibrionaceae bacterium
AACGCGCAAAAAAACTTTTAATTTGGTCCCAGTAACCGGCCCCGGTTTTACAGTAATCACCGCAGCGGGCATCCAGTGAACAACACAGCGAGCAAATATTACAACCATAGGCCGGGCACCAGGTCATATCTTCTGACTCAAAGCGGTTTTCACATAAATCGCAAGTGGCACGACCGTCAATGCCTGCGGCTATAAACACCGGCTCTCGGGCAATATAGTATTTACCCTTGGTAGCCCAGGCAATAAGCGGCGACACTACCAGCGCCGTTGCCAACGCGATAAAATGAGCCAGTGCCTGGGCGATATCACCTATGAGGCCCGCGAAACACACCATACCGAGTATGGTGGCGGCGAACATAGCACCTACGCCTACGGGGTTTATGTCGTACAGGTGGGCGCGTTTAAATTCAATATGCTTGGGCGAGAACCCCAGGGGTTTATTAATAACCAAGTCTGCCACCAGGGCGCCGGCCCAGGCGATAGCGATAATGGCGTAGTAACCGAGGGTTTCTTCCAGCGCCCGGTAGACACCGAGCTCCATCACCAAAAGCGCAATACTCACGTTAAATACCAGCCATACCACACGCCCGGGGTGGCTATGGGTCAGACGTGAGAAAAAATTTGACCAGGCTATCGAGCCTGCGTAAGCGTTGGTTACGTTGATTTTTACCTGACATAAAATAACAAAAATGCCCGCCATGGCGAGCGATACCGTGGGTGAACTGGTGATATACCCAAAGGCAATCATATACATGCGCGTAGGATCAGCCGCCTCGATGGCATCAACCCCGTGATTGAGCGCCAGCACGGCTAAAAAGGAACCTGCCAGAATTTTAATGGCACCAATAATAATCCAGCCCGGCCCTCCGGCCATAACGGCCACCCACCAGCGCAGGCGTTGGCCCGGTTCAGGCTCGGGAATAAAACGCAAAAAATCCACCTGTTCGCCGATTTGTGCAATCAGGGCAAATAGGACGGCGGCGGCAGCGCCAAACATAAGCAGATTAAAGGTGTTCTCCTGGCCATTATGAACGCCGGCGAAACTGGTCCAATTGTCAACCGCTTGTGCGTCCAGATAAATAATAAAAATAAAGGGTAATAATTGCAGCACAATCCATAAAGGTTGCGTCCACAGCTGAAAACGACTGATAAGGGCTATACCGTGCGTGACGAGCGGAATAACCATAACCGCGCAGATGATGTAACCAAAAGCCAGGGGGATGCCGAACAAAAGCTCCAGCGCCATGGCCATAATAACGGCTTCCAGGGCAAAGAAGATAAAAGTAAACGAGGCGTAAATGAGCGAAGTAATGGTCGAGCCAATATAGCCAAAGCCTGCGCCCCGGGTTAACAGGTCGCTGTCGACACCGTAGCGCGCGGCGTAATAGCTAATGGGAATGGCGGTAAGAAAAATAACCAGGCTGACCGCCATAATAGCCAGTACAGCGTTATTAAAGCCGTAGTGCAGAGTAATGGCGCCGCCGATAGCCTCAAGTGCCAGAAAGGAAATGGCACCCAGCGCGGTATTAGTCACCCTGGCCGATGACCAGCGCCTGGCACTTTTGGCGGTAAATCTTAGGGCATAATCTTCCAGCGTCTCATTGGCGACCCACTGATTGTAATTTCGCCTGACACGAAAAATATGTTGTCTGGCGGTCATAGCCAACCTCATAGGCGCCCAAAAAAGAGGCGCAAAAATTAAAGTGCCCTGTGGTGATGCATTCTTGCCTCCGTTCGTTACCGCTTATCAATTGTTTGCCAACTACACACGGGTACACACAATTAGCGTGCCATTGTTTTCTCCTGGGCTCTATAAGCACGCGTCACGAGTGTGAAGATTTTATGACCTAATGGGTATGCGTCAATTGACGTAGTGCGCTGGGGTATTTGTCGAATGGGAAAGCTCGGGGGTAGATCGCAGAATGTGAAGCATGGGCACGGAGCAGGTTTTGGCTGATGTGTCTGGCTGAGAGAATCCATTTGTGTAAACCATTCGAGGAACTGTCATGAATATGTGGAATGTTAAAAACTCGTTAGGAGGGGTGTCTCGGCGCAGCCTTCTTGCGCGGAGTTTGGCCGCTTTTGCGGCATCACTGGTCTTGTCTGCCAGCGCACTGGCCGCCAAACCGCCGACTGCCGAGGTAAACACAACCGAGCTTGCGGTCACCGATGACACAGTCACTGTGGGTATTCTGCACTCGGTAACCGGCACTATGGCCCTCAGTGAAGAGGGCTCGGTGCAGGCGGAAATTCTTGCCATCGAGCAGATTAACGCTATGGGCGGCGTACTGGGGCGCAAGATTGAATACATTCAGGAAGACGGTGCCAGCGATTGGCCAACCTTTGCTGACCGGGCTACCAAGCTGATCCGTCAAGATAAAGTGGCCTCGGTATTTGGCTGTTGGACGTCGGCCTCTCGCAAAGCGGTACTGCCCATTTTTGAGCGCTACAACAATATGCTCTACTACCCGACTTTCTATGAGGGCCTGGAGCAATCGCCCAATGTGATTTACACCGGCCAGGAGGCGACCCAGCAAATTTTGGCGGGGCTTGATTGGATTACCAAAGAC
>DATBNH010000698.1:0-3461 GCA_036554405.1 Cellvibrionaceae bacterium
CAAGGTTCCGCAGAGCAGGCACAACTACTTGCGGAGATTGCGGGGCGCCCACCGCTTAAACGCGCGGTAGGCTATCTTCGCCTCAGTGGCCCCGGTTGGCTGCAGGGTGCTATGACGCTCGGCGGTGGCAGTGCCATTGCCTCGCTCACCATTGGCGGAGTCTATGGCTACGAACTTTTGTGGGTGCAGCCGCTGGCCATGTTGATTGGCTGCATCATGTTATTTGCGCTCTCTCACCAGACCTTGAGTACCGGCGAAAGGCCCTTTGAGGCGATGCGCCGTATCCATCCCGGGCTCGCCTGGAGCTGGGCGCTGGCCGCGCTGGCCTCCAGTATTATCTGGGGGTTTTCGCACTACCCCTTGAGCGCGGGGATGACTGAAGAAGTGATTGCCGTCTCCACCGGTTTTCGACTCGGGGACGGCGCTGCACGAGAGCTGTTTTTATTTGCTCTCGCGATCATCGTCTGGGCCTTTTGTGCCTACACGGCCTGGAACTACGGCAAAGGGGGTGGCATGGTGCGCGTGTTTGAAAACGGCATCAAATGGTTGAGTATTTTTACAGTACTTGCCTTCGCCTCGGTGGTGATTACCGCCAGTTGGAACGGACAAGTGGACTGGCTTCGGGTATTGCGGGGCTTCGTACCCGGCAACCTGCCCACCGATTCGGACGGCGTGATGACTGTCATGGCTGCACTGGGCGCCGCTGTGGGCATTAACATGACTTTTGTATACGGCTACACGCTGCTCAATCGCGGCTGGGGTAAAGCGCAACGAGAACTGTCGCGCTACGACATTATTATGGGGCTGGTGCTCCCCTATGTGCTGGTAACCAGCCTTATCTCTATCGCCGCCGCAGGCGCACTGACCAGCATCGACACCGACATTAGTGGCAGACTCAGCCCGGCTATGGCGAGTCAGATTTTTGTGCAAGCGGGGCTCGGTGAAGTCCCGGCCCGGCTGATTTTTTCTCTGGGTATTCTGGGTATGGCGGTGGGCTCATTGGTCATGCATATGCTGACCTGTGGTTTTGCCGCCAGTGAAATGTTTGGCTGGCCCACCAATAGTCTGCGTTACCGATTGGCGTTATTGCTGCCCACTCCGGCGGTACTGGGCGTATTTGTCTGGAGTACCATGGGCGCCTATGTGGTACTGCCCACCTCGGCAATCTGCGGGGTACTTTTGCCCATCGCCTATATTGGTTGGTTGATACTGAATAACCGTCGCGACTACCTGGGTGAAGACATGCCCACAGGCCGCAAGCGCGGCCTCTACAATTCAGCCATGCTGCTGTGTATTCTCACCGTAGTTGCCAGTGTCGTCTATACCACCGTCGTAAAGCTGGGCTGGTTGTGATGAAGCGCAACCGCAAAATATCAAGAGTCGTGTAATGACCAAGAGCAAGAACAGGAACATCAACATTAAAGACGGTGCCAACTACGCGCCGTCTGCCGACAGTGTCAAAGTGATTGATGAAGGCGAGTTTTATTTTGCGGTCGCACACCTGGACCACGGCCACATCTACGGACAAACCAATGGCCTGATTGATGCCGGTGCCAGCCTGAAGTACGTTTATGATCCCGATCCGGCACGGGTGGCCGAGTTTGTCCGGCGCTACCCCCAAGCGGAAGTCGTCAGCGACTTCCAAACCCTGCTCGATGACCCGAGTATACAGCTGGTGGCCGCAGCGGCAATTCCCAACCAGCGGGCCGATATTGGTATGGCGGTGATGCGCGCCGGCAAAGATTATTTTACCGACAAAAGCCCCTTCACCAGCCTGCAGCAACTGGAGCAGGTGCGACAAGTCGCGGCACAAACCGGCCGTAAGTACATGGTTTACTATTCCGAGCGGCTGCACAACGATGCCGCCTGGCGAGCGGGCGAACTGATCGCCGAGGGCGCCATCGGTCGGGTATTGCAAGTGTTGAACCTGGCTCCCCACCGGCTGGCCAGACAGACTCGGCCCGAGTGGTTTTTTGACAAACAACAATACGGCGGCATTCTCACTGACATAGGCAGTCACCAGGTGGAACAATTTCTCACCTACGCCAACTGCCAGGACGCCACCCTTAACTTTGCCCGGGCCTCTAACTTGAATAATCCGGACCGACCCGGCCTTGAGGATTTTGGCGAAATATCCCTGACCGGTGATAATGGCTGTTCTTTTTACAGCCGTGTCGATTGGTTTACACCCGAAGGTTTAAGTAGCTGGGGAGACGGCCGCACTTTTATTGTCGGCACCGAAGGCAGTCTGGAGCTTAGAAAATATCTTGATGTCGCCCGGCAAACACCCAGCTCAAAACTGATACTGGTCAACGCCAAAGAGGAGCGTGAAATCGAATGCCTCGATCAAACCGGCTTCCCCTTCTTTGGCCAATTAATTTTGGACGTCTTGCACCGCACCGAAAACGCCATGACCCAGGCGCATGCCTTTAAAGCAGCAGAGCTGAGCTTGCGTGCCCAGTTGCTGGCAGACTCTTCCTGAACAGTGGCAGGCGCTTAAGTTGACACCCAGGTGGCATGCCCCGAAACTTATACGAATTGATTAAAAATAATAGGAAACTCTCATGCGTCAATTTCTCTGCTTGGCCGCTCTGACCGGCTTACTGAATTCGGCCCCGGCGCTGGCCGACAAGGTCGATCTTACCGGCGACCCCAACCTGTGGATGAACGTCACCGCTTTTGGCGAAGCCCACCGCCCGGGCAGCGAGCTGCACTTGCTCTCCACCGGTAACTGGTTCTACCTGACCAAAAAGCGCTACAACGATTTTGAGCTGACCCTTGAGGTTAACGTCCCCAAGCTAGACGAATATGTAAACTCCGGCGTTATGTTTCGCGGACAAATCGCCTACCAGGAAGACATTGAAAGCTATTACGCCTATGGTTATCAGGCCGAGGTGGACCCCTCTGATCGACGCTGGAGTGGCGGTCTTTACGAGCAGGCCACCGAGCGCCAGTGGTTGTTCCCGTTGCATCCGGAGCGCTCCGCACCGGGTGAATACCTAAAGCACAACCACTCCCCCGAGTGGAGCCCAAAAAAAGCCGAGGCTTTTCGCGTTGGCGAGTGGAATCACTACCGTATTCGGGCGGTGGGCTCCGAGATTAAAATCTGGGTGAACCAGGTGCTGACCACCCATGTGACCGACTCTCGCTTCAGTGAGGGACACATCGGCATACAACACCACGGTAGCCAGGCGTTTGCCGAGAGCGGCAGTACCGCCAACACCGTCAAGTTCCGCAACATCGCCATTGAAGAGCTGTAAATCATGAATTTTGTCCGTCGACCACTGATTGTGCTGGCGTTTTTCTGCGCAGGCTTCGCCCCCCTTGCCGCCACAGAAGAGATATCCGAATCGGGTTTTAAAGGGGACCGTGAAGGGCACGAGATGCGCGATGTGATCCCCAAGCGCGACATTCCTCCGGCGCCCGTGCTGTCAGTAGAGCAGGCCCTGAAACGTTTTCAG
>DATBNH010000033.1:0-1824 GCA_036554405.1 Cellvibrionaceae bacterium
TAAGTCTGTTTGGTTTAACCACCAATCAATTAGTGGAAATTATTGACTCTCTACGCGATGCGGGGCTGCTGCACTGTTTACAGTTGTTGCATTTTCATCTTGGCTCACAAATTCCTAATATTCGCAGTATCCGCGCAGGTGTTATTGAAGCTTGTCGCTATTATATAGACCTGGTCGCCGAAGGCGCGCCGCTGGGTTATATCGATTTGGGCGGCGGTCTGGCCATTGATTACGATGGTACCAGCAGTGTCAGTGGTCATAGCCGTAACTATTCTGTACAGGAATACTGTGTGGACGTGGTGGAGGCAATTCAACAACAGCTCAATACCCATAATTTGCCCCATCCGACAATTGTGACGGAATCCGGTCGTGCCACGGTGGCACATACCGCTATTTTGTTATTCAACGTTCTTGATGTGGGGCATTTTGAACCGGGCCCATTACCCGAGCAATTGCCTGATGATTGTCATGTGCAGTTGTCTAATCTTTGGTATGCCTTGCAAACTATCACGCTGGATAATCTGCAAGAGAGCTATAACGATGTTATTTACTACCGCGATCAGATACGCGATCTTTTTTTTAGCGGCGATCTGAATCTGCGTGAGCGCGCCTTTGGCGAGAATTTGTGCTTGGCAGGCTTGCAGAAAATCAGCGCGTTAATTCCCCATATGAAACGAGTGCCTGCCGAGCTGGAGCAACTTACCGAGCAGTTGGCTGATATTTATTACGGTAATTTCAGTGTGTTTCAATCTCTGCCGGACTCCTGGGCCATTAACCAGGTGTTTCCGGTTATGCCTATTCATCGTTTAACGGAAGAGCCTACACGTCAGGCCACCATTGCTGATTTAACCTGTGATTGCGATGGCAAACTGGATCACTTTGCTGGCCCCGAAGGTGAGACTAAAACTCTGCCTTTGCATCAGGTGCGCGATGGTGAGGAGTATTATCTGGGCGTATTCCTGGTGGGAGCCTATCAGGAAACCTTGGGCGATTTACATAATTTATTTGGCGATACTAATGTCGCCAGCGTCCGCATCAACCTCGATGGCACCTTGGATTTTGTACACGAGTTGCACGGCGATAGTATTTCAGATGTACTCAGTTACGTTGAATACGACCCTCAATTAATGTTCAGAAAATTTCGGATGAGTGCCGAGCAGGCGGTAAGAGACGGGCGAATCAGTATTTCTGATCGTCAGAGTATGCTCGCTGCTTTTTCTGAAAGTTTACGGGGTTACACTTATTTTGAACGCTAGCGGGAGAGTAAAATGGCAAAAGTACTGATTATTGGTGCCGGTGGTGTGGGGGGTGTTGTGGTGCACAAGTGTGCGCAACTCCCCGAGGTTTTTTCAGAAATTGTACTGGCCAGCCGTACTGAAGCGCGCTGCAAGGCTATAGCCGCACAATTGGATAGGCCTATTAAAACGGCACAGGTTGATGCGGATAATGTCGCTGAAACGGTTGCCTTGCTGCAACAGGAAAAACCCGATCTGGTCATTAACGTAGCCCTGCCGTATCAGGATCTGTCGATTATGGACGCCTGCCTTGAGGCGGGTGTGGATTATCTGGATACCGCTAACTATGAGCCGCCAGATGAAGCCAAGTTTGAATACAAATGGCAGTGGGCCTATCAAGATAAGTTCGTAAATGCCGGACGTATGGCGCTATTGGGCTCGGGCTTTGATCCGGGTGTCACCAATGTATACACTGCCTATTTGAAAAAACATTATCTGGATGAAATCCATTATCTGGATATTATCGATTGTAATGCTGGCGATCACGGTCAGCCCTTTGCTACTAATTTTAACCCCGAAATCAATATTC
>DATBNH010000038.1:0-21758 GCA_036554405.1 Cellvibrionaceae bacterium
ACCGCCAAAGCCGCTGAAAGTGTTATTGAAGCGTTTCGCGAGCTGCGCGCCGAATTTCTGGTGCAAGAATTTATTAAAGAGGCCGGCGGTAGCGATATCCGCTGCCTGGTAATAGGCAACAAAGTCATCGCCTCTATGCAACGTACCGCCTCTGAGGGCGAGTTCCGCTCCAACTTGCACCGTGGTGGCAGCGCCCAGCTGATTAAACTCAAACCCTCTGAGCGCAGCACTGCCCTGAAAGCTGCGCAGACCATGGGCCTTAAAGTGGCCGGCGTGGATTTATTGCGTTCATCGCGCGGCCCGCTGATTATGGAGGTTAACTCCTCGCCGGGCCTTGAGGGCATTGAAGGCGCCACTGGCAAGGATATAGCCGCCGCTATTATTAAATTTATTGAAGAAAACGCCCGCCCTAACGCCAACCGCACCAAGGGTAAGGGCTAAAGCAGATGGCCAAGAATACCTCGGTCACCATCGGCGGCGAAGCGATAGCGCCGGGCGAACGCAAGAGCATAAATATTCCACTGGCGGCTATGTACACTCATGCCGATGTGGAACTCACCGTGCATGTGGTTAACGGTAAAAGACCTGGGCCAACCCTGCTGGTAACAGCGGCCATCCATGGCGATGAAATTAACGGCGTAGATATTATTCGCCGCCTGCTCGGCTCCAAAACCCTGGAGCAATTACGCGGTACCTTGTTGGCCATTCCCGTGGTGAATGTGCACGGCTTTCTTAACCAGTCGCGCTATTTACCAGACGGCCGCGATCTTAACCGCAGCTTTCCCGGCAGCGCCAGAGGCTCTTTTGCCGGGCGCGTGGCCAATACGCTGGTGCGCGAAATTCTCGGTCACTGCAACTACTGTATTGATTTGCACACCGGAGCGCGACATCGCACCAACCTGCCACAAATTCGCGCCGATTTAAGCCAGGACAACACTCGAGAGCTGGCGCTGCAATTTGGCGTGCCGGTGGTGCTGGATGCGCGCCTGCGCGACGGCTCGCTGCGCCAGTGCGCATCCGATATGGGCATTCCTATGCTGCTCTACGAGGCCGGCGAAGCGCTGCGTTTTGACGAGTTGAGTATTCGCGCCGGCACCCGTGGTATTGTCAATGTGATGCGTGCGCTGGCGATGCTACCGGCCAAAAAAGGCCGCACAAAGGCACCGCCGACACCCGCCATTGCCGACGACAGCCGTTGGGTACGGGCACCGTCAAGCGGTGTTATGCGCACCCAGGTGCGCCTGGGCGCCAAAGTCAAAAAGGGCACTGTACTCGGCTATATCTCCGACCCGGTGGGTCTTGCCGAAACCGCTGTAATCGCCCCGGCACAGGCAATTGTTATCGGGCTGACCCATCTACCGTTGGTACACGAGGCCGAGGCTATTTTTCATTTGGCCAATTACAGCAAGCAACTGCACACCGTAGCTGACCACGTGGTGGACTTTCACGATGCCTATACCGCCTTTGAAGATGAAACCGAAGAGCCGTTTTTTATTGGCGAGGATGAACTGGATTTATAGGTGAAGCTGGGGTTACTGTTGGGAGTCTTTGCACTGACCCAATTCTACCGCTATCAATGCACAAACGGCATTAAACGCTGACATTTTAACCATGTTTCACCTCAAAGAGCGGCTGAAGCAGTAGCGGCCGTTAATCTACCGGCCTGTCAATGATCAAACAGGTGATTATCTGTAATCACTATTACTATGCTCAACAATGAATGACAACCCATTCACTCACCGAGCAGAACGGGGCAGGTCGAGCTTAGTGCTGGCACTTTCATCCAAATCGGCCTTACCAATAAGGAAGTCGAATTGACTATATGGCGAGAAAATGTGGTCATTCCAATACATTAAAGCCCAGTGCGAACCCCGTAGAATTCTGACATCCCCGCTTTATAACTCGCTGTCTAAACACCTAAGCAAATTATTCATCAGCCATAAAAAGGATTATTACGACAATTTTGCCTAAAAATGGAGATGACAGCCCTGTCATTCATATTTTTGGCTTTACAATACAAACTATTTATTCTAATTTGGCCTACCAATCAGGTAATACCAATAATCAGCCTGAGGCGTGAAGCAGTTTTTTAGCTTCGGCCAAGCCACAGACATGTATAACCGGGATCACCAGAATTTCTGTTAATCGAACACAGCGGATAAAACGCCTGGATGTGACGATTACAGCTCGGCCCCTTTCTATCCGCGATAAAGACAAGCAGTCAAATTGGCAGCATGTGCATAACAACACCCTGCCTGATGTAGCTGATTGCGACATTCAAACATAAAGCAAAAAAGGTAATGTCCAATGAAGGTTCCTATGTATAAATTAGCGCTGAGTAGCGCCCTGGCTTCGGCTCTGGCGGCCTCAGCCCTCCCTGCACTAGCGGCACCAACCGGTTACGCCACCTTAAATGGCGGCACCACCGGTGGTGCCGGAGGCGATGTGGTCTATGCCTCCACAGGCACTGAAATTCACACGGCACTGTGTAATCGTGCCTCTAGCGACACACCCATTATTATTCTTGTGGAAGGCACCATTAATCACGGCAACACCAGCAAGGTATCCGGCAATAGCTGTAATACCGCTGACGATAAAATTGAACTCAAGGATGTGAGCAACATATCACTTATTGGCGTAGGCAATGGTGCCCTGTTTGACGAACTGGGGATACACCTGCGCAATGCCTCTAATATTATTTTGCAAAACCTGCACGTGCGCAATGTGAAAAAATCCGGTTCTCCCACCTCCAACGGTGGCGATGCCATCGGTATGGAAAGTGGTGTTTATAATGTCTGGGCCGATCACTTGACGCTAGAAGCTCAAGGTGGCGAGAGCGCGGGCTACGACGCCTTGTTTGATATGAAGGCCGACACCAAATATGTGACCCTGTCTTACAGTATTTTGCGTAACTCAGGTCGCGGCGGCCTGGTGGGTTCCAGCGATGGTGATACCAACAACGGGCCGGTAACCTTCCATCACAATGTCTATCAAAATATCGACTCGCGTACGCCACTGTTGCGCGGCGCCACGGCGCACGCTTTTAATAATTACTACAGCGGCATCACCAAATCGGGGATGAACCCTCGTATCGGCGGCCGCATAAAAGCTGAGCATAATTATTTTGAGGATTCAAAAGATCCTTTGGGTACTTTCTACACCAACGATATGGGCTACTGGGAAGTGAACGGCAATATCTGGTCTAATATCACCTGGACGACCGACGACGATGACAATCATCCCGCCGGCCCCAACCCGGTATCGACCACCTCGATCAGTATTCCCTACAGCTATAGCCTGGATGATGCCACCTGCGTACCGCAAATTGTATTGGCGGCCGCGGGTGCCAATACTGGGCTGGCACGTTCAAACGGCAGCTGTGAAGTCTCGGGGGGTTCCAGCTCATCAAGCAGCTCCAGTTCCAGCTCTTCTTCTGAGCCCAGCTCATCAAGCTCCAGCAACCCAGCTGAGCCCGGCGAACTGGGTACCAATCTAGCCATTGGTGCTGGCTCCGATGGCTCCAGCAAAGGCTCTGGCAGCTACGGTGATGTACGCGATGGCAGCCTGTCCAGTTACTGGCAACCTTCCGGTAGCAGTGATGAACGGATCGCTATCAAATGGAGTAGTGATATAACCTTTAACACTGTGATTATTCGCGAACTTAACGATGCCACCAACAGCTGGCGGTTACAGGATCACAATACCGGTGAGATTCTGGCCTCCGGTAACGGTCTTGGCAACGAGGCGATCATCAACTTTAACGATGTGACTACCAGCAAGGTCAATCTGTTAATAGATAGCGCTAGTGGCGCAACACAAATCGCCGAGTTTGAAGTCTACAACGCCAGTGGCACAGTAAGCAGCTCCTCTTCCAGTGAATCGTCCAGCAGTTCGTCCGAGTCCAGCTCATCGAGCAGCTCATCCAGCTCGGCGGCGAATGAAACCTTGGTGCTTGAAGAAAGCGATGGCTTCTGCAGTGTAGAAGGCACTATTGATAACAATCACTCAGGTTTTGGTGGCAACGGTTTTGCCAACAGTGAAAACACAACAGGCAGCGGTGTTAACTGGTCTGTTAGTGTGCCTGCAGCCGGTGAATACCAACTGAGCTGGCGCTATGCCAACGGCGCCAGCAATCGGCCGGCGGATGTGTTAGTCAACGGTTCAGTGCAAGCGGATCTCGATATGAACGGCACCGGCGGCTGGGCCAACTGGACAGGTTCAGACACTGTATCGATTTACCTGCAAGCCGGTTACAACGAGCTGCGCCTTGAGGCAACCGGCGGTTCGGGTCTGGCCAATATCGACAACTTGAGCATAAACGGACAAGCCCCTCTCGCGGGTGATTGCGACGGCGGCAGCATTGGTGGCGGCTCTTCCAGTAGTGAGAGCAGCTCCTCTGAGCAGTCCTCCAGCGCCAGCAGCGAACCGATGGAACTGGGCAGCAATATCGCCTTGGGCTCCGGTGCCGATGGCTCCAGCAAAGGCAACGGCACCAGCTATGGCAGCGTCCAAGATGGCGACCTGGGTACTTACTGGCAGCCGGGCTCCAGCAGCGATGAGCGTATTTCGGTAAAAGGTTTGTCGGGCTCGTTTAATACGGTGATCATTCGCGAGCTGAACAACGCCGTTAGCGGCTGGTCGCTGGTGGATAATGACTCTGGCGCTATTCTGGCCACAGGCAGCTCACTGGGTAGCGAAGCCATTATCACCGGCTTTACCAGCAGCGCCGACAAACTCAATCTGGTGATCCATACCGCTACCAGCGCACCGCAGATAGCCGAGTTTGAGGTGTACAACGCCTCGGGTACCGTCACCAGCTCATCCAGTTCTGATGCCAGCTCCAGCGAAGGCAGCTCATCGAGCGATGGCGGTACCGGGCAGAGCAGTTCATCATCCGAGGGCAACAGCTCTAGCAGCTCGTCGTCTGATAGCTCGACGTCTTCCAGTAGCTCGTCCATTGATTATTCGGGCCCCATCAGCGATGACTGTATCGATCTGGTCAACGACCCTTATGTGAACTGGCGCGACACCTCGCTGCAAACCGACCAGGAAATTGTCGAATGTTTGTCGCAAACCCTGGGACGTGCGGTTGGATACGGTGAGAACGCCCTCGGGGGTTATGATCCAAATGGCAACAGTCAGCTGACTATCATTACCAAAAACAGCTCGGTATCGGTGGAGCAACAACTGCTGGATGCCGTCACCGGTGATGATCACAACTGGATTGTTTTCGACAAATATGATTTTGCCAATGAGTCGGAAATTTCCATGCACCGTTTACACTGCAACAACCCTGACGTATTGAGCGCTATTGGCGGTACCCAGGCACAGTGTATCGATTACCATCAGTGGTGTGCCGATAAAGGCGTATCCAGCAGTAGTTGTGCTGCAGAATTCTACAACGACCGCTTGAACGATAAGGATCTGCCTATTCGCAATACCAAGATCGGTTCCAACAAAACCCTGGATGGTCGCATGTCCAATGGTTATTTCCGTTTTAACGGTTTTGCCATCGGTAGTGACAGCTCAGGTCAACCGGTACAGACCGCCGAGAGTGTGATCCTGACTCATCTGGATTTCCGCGGCGCCGGCCACACCGAAGATCACGGTCTGGACCCGGATATGATCCGTAATACCGGGGCTTCACACGACATCTGGATTCACAAAAACACCTTCAATACCACCGGTGACGCGGCATTTGATGTGAAAGTAGGTGCCTATGACATCACTATTTCTTTTAATAAGTTAATTAACGTCAAACGCGCTGCCCTGCATGGCTCCAGTGATAGCCGGACCATTAACGAGCAGATTACTACCACCATGCACCACAATGCGTTTATCACTACCGATGATGAGTACAGCAGCCTGGGGAATACACTGCGCCGCATCCCTTTGATTCGGCGTGGTACCTCGCATATGTTTGAAAACTTCTTTATGAACTACCGCAAAGATATTTTGAGCGTACGTGTCGGCGGCACTGTTCTGTGGGAAGATAACATGGTGTTAATGAACCGCATTCATCAGGAAAAAGATGATGTGGTGCGTGCCCTGGAAGAGCGCGGTGAAGAACTGGCACGGGATGTAGATGGCGGTAACTTCCGCTCTGAAAACACCTTTGTCTGGTTCTCAGATGCTAACTGCCAATTGGACCCATCGCTGTGGTATGAAATTACCGACGCCTCAGGGTCAGTGGGTAATTTATCGCAAAGTTACTCACAAGTCTCGCGCGATACTATTGCGGAAAATTACCTGGGCTCAGGGCAACAGCTGGCAGATTATGTCAATGCCACTGCTGGTAAACACGGCCAGCGCCCCTTCAACTCGCCATTAGGTTACGAGCCCCACTATGTACTGGGCTTGGGCAGCGTCGCCTGCCAATAATCCACTATTTGCATGAAGCTATTTAGCCGGCCTTATGGCCGGCTTTTTTGGGACTGTAAAAACCCCTGGGACAGCATTAAATAGCAAGAGGGTTATAAATTCTGCGGCCTGCCATTGGTAAGAATTTCATCCACCCCCACAACTAGTGAATGGCGGGTTTGTTTATTATCAGCGGGAAGGTAGGACAACACCCGGCCTTGTTGTTGGCGATATTTGGCTACCATTTCAGGGCGCATTAAATCTTTTCCCATCAGCCGTGGCGGCAAAGCATAGGTAACGTCTTTGCGAATACCGGCCAGTGTCGGCATATTCATCAGGCAGGCCAAACCTGCACGGCGACACTCTTCTACCCGCGCCATACAAACCGCTTGAGGAAACTTTTGCAACAGCGCGTCTTGCTGTTTTTTTTGCCAGAATAAAAAGCGTACACGCTGATTAAAAAAATCCTGATACTCGGTTGTTTGCCACCATTTGGCCAAGGCCTCCAGGGTACGCATACCTTGCTCAGGTTTGATGTCCAGTATCCAGTGACATTCGTTAAACTCTTCCATAAACTCAGAAAAAAATAATAACTTTTCACCACCTGTGAGCCGAACCCGGCGCAGATAATTACTCGCTGTTTGGCCCACATCCAGATTCTGGCCGGCAATGCGTTTAAGGTTTTTATCGTGAACCAACACCAACTCGCCATCGGCGGTGCTGCGCAGGTCTGTCTCTAGATGAGTGAAACCCAATTGTCGCGCCGCGCGAAAAGCCTCGGCGGTATTTTCGGTAGCACTTTCACTAAAGCCACGATGGCTAATCCAAAGTGTCTGGCTCATGATTTTTCCTCGTAAAATACTCGTCTCATATATGATTACTTTTAGTATGCCATCGCCTAAAGTGACACTCCAGTTATGGGATTTTTAAAAACCATTAACAATCTACACCAACCCAAACCTGTGGAATTTGGCGCCATATAGTTGCAATTAGCCTCAAGGCGCCTAAAATCGGGGAAAGTATTATTCTTCGCCAACAGTGGATGACTGTTGGTATCGTGACTAAACAACTGGAGGTTTGCAAAATGCGTTTTTTTCAATCCTTGCTTTATATTTTAATCGGTGTGGCTCTGACGGTATTTATGACCGCCTGCGAGCGTGAGTCTGTGAGCGAATCCTCTACACCACCACCGATCAATCCGGTACCGCCCACCACCTCTGATTTAACACTATGCCAGGCTAATCCTTCCTGGGTAAGCAACCCCAGGCCGCCAGATGAGATTCCCGACAATGGTGAGAGTTTCTGCGACTTTTATCAATTTTCCTGGCAGTGGTTCTTGTATTTGATGTCTCCTTCAGCAGAAAACCCTGAGCAGCGTAACTTCCAGCTGGCCAGTGATTATCCGGTATTGCAGGTTGACAGGAATTCTTGCAACAGCCCCGGCAATAAACCCACCTTTTTTGTCCGTACGGTCAAGGCTGATGATGAAAATTCTGAATTTGTCTTACCAGAAAGGATTAGCCAAGCCGGTGGTGGCGCCACTATTTATGATCAACACAGCAATGTGGTGTTTTACAGTGTGTCTTTCGGCCGCTCTCTATGCGATGCCCCTAGTAGCGGCAACCTGCCTGCCGATACGACGGAGTTAAAACTGGCCTGGAAGGTAATTGAGCCCGATGATAAAGCTGATTATTTGTGGATGGAGGCCGATGTTATCCCCAGTGAGGAGGGTCAGGCCCCGGTCAATGAAACTTTAGGGCTAATTGGCTTTCACTTGGTGCGCGCCACGGTAGAGCATCCGGAAATGGTATGGGCGAGCTTTGAGCACAAAAGCAACGCTGCCAATTGTATTGCTCCCGAATCAGCACCAGCGAATAGCTGGTCATTCCTTTCAAGCTCGTGTCAAGAATGCCTGAATAATCCCAGCAATCAGTGCCTGCAAAGCTGTAGTTTCAACCAAGCCAAAGCCCATCAAGCGCTTACTGGAACACCTACAGAAATTTGTCGTGTTTTCCCCGAGGGAACTGCACCTAATGATCACAAAGCCCAGGAAAACATCGCTGATGTAATGGCGCTAAATAACCAACTGATAGGGCCCGATGGCATCTTAACGCAACTATCGGATGATAACCCTATGGCTGTTGTAAGTAATTATTTCAATATCGGCGCGCTATGGGTAAGCGACCCTGGAAAACCAGCCGCCACTGACAACCAACGCGGCTCGTTGCAGTTGGCCAACCCGGTAATGGAGACCACCTTCCAGGGTAGCTTGCAACTGAATAATGATACCCTCGAACCCAGCACCCAGGGAGCCGTCAACTGTTTTGGCTGTCACCAGTACACACCCGATGAGACAGCAACCAGTGGTTTAAGCCATATTATTAGTACCATTAGAGAGCAGCAGGATTAACGCCAGCCGAAAATTCCTGCTGCGTTATTTGTTTGCCGATCATTGGTGCATGCAATACCAATGATCGGTAGGCCCCTAAAAAATCGGGTTTTAACCTTTCTGTTAGACCCCTATCTCAGATCAATAAAGGTGTCTCGATAGTGTATCAACTCCGCGATCGAATCTTTAATATCATCCATAGCCAGGTGGCTACCGGATTTTTTAACGCCCGCCAGCACTTCGGGTTTCCAGCGCCGCGCCAACTCTTTTAAGGTACTCACATCCAGGTTGCGGTAGTGAAAGTAGCGCTCCAACGCAGGCATGCCACGCACCAGAAAACGCCGATCCTGGCAGATGGAGTTGCCGCACATGGGGGATTTTCCGGCGGGCACCCACTGATTTAAAAAATCGATGGTGGCGGCCTCGGCCTGGGCCAGGCTAATTATGGATTCTTTTACTCGCCGGGTCAGTCCAGAGCCACCGTGCTGACGGGTGTTCCACTCGTCCATAGCATCCAGCACACTGTCGGGCTGGTGTATGGCAAATACCGGGCCTTCGGCGAGGGTATTGAGGTCGGCATCGGTGACGATGGTGGCGATTTCGATAATGACATCGGTGTCGGGGTCGAGCCCGGTCATTTCGAGATCGATCCAGATCAGGTTGTTTTCAGCACTCATGGACAGGTTTTCCTTTACAATGGCCCCCAAGCCTAACGGGGTGTGATTAAACTCTCAAGGGCACCATAGCAAATTCAGGACACTGACGCTTGAGCAAACGCAACCTTACACGCCGCCAGGCCTGGCGCATTGATAAAATCCAGCAGGAGCGGGAAAAGCGCGCCGGCAAACGTGACCAGCACACGGATACGCGCCTTAATGAGAGCGATCTGGGGCCCGAGCAGGATGGGCTGATCGTCACCCATTTTGGTACCCAGGTAATGATTGAGGATAGCGCCAGCGGCGAGCGTAAACGCTGCCACTTTCGCAGTAACTTAGGCTCACTGGTAACCGGCGACCGGGTGGTATGGCGCGAGGGCAACCCCTACGGGGTGGTGGTGGCAGTGCGCGAGCGCCACTCGGAGCTGTGCCGTCCCGACCCCTACGGCAAATTAAAGACAATTGCCGCCAATATCGACCGGATTGTGATTGTCATGGCGCCCTACCCGGAGCCGCATTTGGCCTTTATTGACCGCTATCTGGTAGCCGCGTCGACAATGGGCATTGAGCCGGTGATTGTGATCAACAAGACCGATTTGATCGACCCGGAACAACAACCGAAAATTGACCATATTGCCGCACTCTACCCCAGCCTGGGATATCAGGTGCTACTGGCCTCGGCCAAACAGGAGCAAGGGCTGGCCCCGCTCAAGGCGTACCTGGCCAACTTTACCAGTGTGTTTGTGGGGCAATCGGGTGTGGGCAAATCATCACTGGTCAATGCGCTGCTACCCGACACTAATACACGGGTAGGCGATTTAAGCGAGCGCAATACCGGCACCCACACCACAACCAGCGCGCAGTTGTTCCATATTCCCAGCGGCGGCGATTTAATCGACTCCCCCGGTATTCGCGAGTTCAGCCTGTGGCATATTGAGGTGGAAGATGTGCTGGCAGGCTTTAAGGAATTCCGCCCGTTTATGGGTCATTGCAAATTCAGAGACTGCACACATACCCACGAGCCGGGCTGTGCTATCTTGAAGGCGCTTGAAGATAACCGGGTCTCTCAGGGCAGGCTCGACAGTTATCGCCGCATTGTGGCGGATATGCACCCCAAAGCCGCCTACTAAACTACCGATGTATAAACAAGGACGGTAAGAGAAAGCGAGGTAATTATGTCAACTTTGCCACTGATTGTGGAACCCAGCGACCTCCACGCACTGATTAGCGCGGGCAAGGCACCGCTGATTGTGGATTTATCTACCGAGAGTCGCTGCCAGCAGGGCCATGTGCCCGGTGCGGTGCATATACCCGCGCAAATGCTGTTGTGTAACCGACCGCCTGCACCGGGGCGTATTGCACCGGTAGAGCAGCTTAACCGCCTGTTCTCCTATCTGGGCATGAGCCCCGATACTCATGTGCTGGTCTACGACGACGAGGGCGGTGGCTGGGCCGGCCGGTTTATCTGGACACTGGATACCATCGGCCACACCCGTTACAGTTACTTGAACGGCGGTTTGCAGGCCTGGCTGGGCGATGAACTGCCCACCAGCACAGAAATCGCCAATCCCGATTCCCAGGAAATTGAAGTGGAAATCAACCCCGAGCTGCTGATAGAAATTCCGGACATCATGGCGCAGCTTGAGTTTGATGATTTAGTGATTTGGGATGCCCGCAGCCCCGGTGAATACCGAGGAGAAAAAGTGTTTGCTGAAAAGGCAGGCCATATTCCCGGTGCCATTAACTGCGAGTGGACACAACTGATGGATCGCGAACATGGTTTACGTATTCGCACCGATGCACGCGAATTTCTGGCCAGCCTGGGTATCACGGGCGGCAAAAAAATTATCACCCACTGTCAGAGCCATCACCGCTCGGGCTTTACCTATCTGGTGGGCAAGTCACTGGGCTTGGATATTTACGGCTATCACGGTTCCTGGGCTGAGTGGGGTAACCACCCGGAGACGCCGGTGGAGCTGTAAAGCCCCCTCCCCAGCCCTCCCCGTTCGCTTCAAGAAAGCTATCAGCGCAGCTTTTGGTATAGCACATCCAGCAACTGATTTTTATAGTCTGAGCTGTACTGCCAGAACATCGCCCCGGCCAAATTTTTCTCTTTAATAAACGCCGCCTTGGCGGTTAGCGACTCGGGATCGTCGTAGCTGATAAAAACCCCCTCTTTGGCATGCCATAACCAGGGGGCTTGAGCCACCGGATCCCAGTGGCGGGTAAAACCCGCGGCGTTGACCAAGTTGGGGGCAATGTTATTGTAGCGTGTACCACCAAAAGTGCTCTCGCCCGGCGAGCCGGGTTGCCCCAAACCGTGATTGTCACCGGCGCTGACATCCGTCCAATGGCGGCCATAAAACGCCACACCCAACACCAGTTTTTCTACCGGCACTCCGGCATCCAGATGATTTTGTATCGCCGACATGGCCGATTGACCACTGGTATCGTCAGCAAAGCTGTAAAGCGCGGTATGGTGCCCGGTGGTACCTCCCTCACTGGGGAAGTTATTGTCGTAAGCCATCACATTAATGTAATCGAGATAGCGCTGCCAGTTGCCCATATCACTTTTATGGAGAAAATCGGGAAACCCGGCGGAGGCAATGGTGAGCAACAGCGGGCGGCCCAGCTCCTGCTCGAGCTTATCCAAGGCGGCGCGCAAGTCACGTAACAATAATGTGTAGTTTTCGCCGTCTTCTGGCCGGTGGGTATTGCCGGCACCGGCTAACCCCGGATACTCCCAGTCAAGGTCAATACCGTCTAATTGATGGCGCCTGGCAAAATCAATGGCGCTATCGATAAAGCGCTGGCGGGATTGCTCGGTAAGAACCATGTCCGAAAAACCCCCGGACCAGGTCCACCCGCCCACGGAGGTGAGAATTTTTAATTCGGGGTTGCGCTTTTTCAGGCTCTGTAAAAGCCGGTAATTATCAGCATCGAAAGCAAAACCTTCAACCAGCTTACCGTCTTTGATGTTAGAGAAAGCATAGTTGATATGGGTGAGCTTTTCAGCGGCAATCGTGTCCGGATCCAGGGGGTTTTCTGGCTCGAACACATAGCCGATAATCACCTTGGCCGGTGACGCAGCGGTGCCTGCAGAAAATAACCACAGGCTCGTTAACAGCAAGATACAATAATATTTTTTCATTGTGATTCCTCAATAAATTAAAGAAATCACCTATCAGCACTCACGCCATTATGGCTTTTTTTATTTTTCTAATCTGATCAGCCTTTATTTTTCCCGGCCCGGTCACCCTTCCATACCATTCGGTAAAGGTCATGGCGCCGGTCTTTAAGGTTCTGCACGGTACCGCTATTGCGCGCCATAATCAAGGATTCAGGGCGTAAATCAGCGAAGGCCACAGTTTCCACATTGGGATCGGTGTCGGCGGCAATACCATCGCGTGCGAAGGGAAAGTCACAGGGCGTTAAAATACAGCTTTGTGCGTACTGAATATCCATATTAGCTACATTAGGCAAATTGCCCACATTACCCGACATCACTACATACATTTGATTTTCTACCGCACGCGCCTGGCAACAATAGCGCACGCGCAAATAACTCTGGCGCTCGTCGGTACAAAATGGCACAAACAAAATATGAATACCCTGATCGGCCAAGTGCCGAGCCAGTTCAGGAAATTCTGAATCATAACAGATCAGCACGCCAATGGGACCGCAGTCTGTATCAATCGCATTGAGCGTGCTGCCGCCTTCAATATCCCACCAGTAAACCTCGTTGGGGGTAGGATGTATTTTAGGTTGCTCGAACACGCGGCCATCGCGCAAATAAATATAAGCAATATTTTCAATGCGGCCCGATTCCATACGCGTTGGATGTGAACCGGCGATGATGTTGACGTTGTAATGTAGCGCCATATTACGGAACGCCTCTTTTAAACGCGGCGTATATTTGGTCAGTGCCTCGATAGACTCATGGGGCGACAACTCCTGATCCTCAATGGACAAAAGCTGCAAGGTTACCAACTCCGGAAACACTACAAAGTCGCTTTTGTAATCAGCCACCACATCCACGAAATATTCAATATACTTTAGAAATTCACCAAAGGAGGTTACCCTTCGTTGCATGTATTGAACTGTTGCTACACGTACCACCTCGGGCATGCGAATGCCGTATTTCTTAACCGGCTTTTCATCCTGTTGTTGCACCTTGGGGTTATCCCAGCGCATCAGTGCCGCATAGCCCATGGATTGCCGGTCTTCATCCAGATAATCTGGAATAATGTCAATAATCTCAAAACCGTTGCTCAACTGGAATGACAACACCGGATCTTTGATTTTTTTATGCATGACCTGGTCGATATAATTTTCGACCGTTTTGAATTTTTTTATGCGCCGTGCCAAATTGGGCATGCGCCCCGCAAAGACTACGCCTTTAAGGCCTAGCGATTCACACAGTTTTTTACGCTCGTTATACAAACGCTGGCCAATACGAAATCCACGGTATGCGCCATCAATACATACCTCCATGCCATACAGCCAGTCGCCGTTAATATCATGACGCGAAGCATAGCCATTTCCGGTAATTTCCACCCAGGTGTGAGGCTTTAAAGCCAATTTACCGGAGATACGAAAAGTCGCACAATAACCCACCAGCACGTCACCCACCATCACCACCATTTGCCCCTGGGGGAAGTTATTAATCTGCCCTACCACCGCTGCGCGCGGATAGGCATCCATGGCAATGGGCGTGTAAACCCGGTCGGATAAGGCGACTATGGCATCCACATCGGCCAACGTGGCGTTGCGGACAATAAGATGGGCCTTGGGATCGGAAAGCTTGTTGGTCATATATCTCTCTCAGGAAAAAACTGTTTTACCACTGTAGCCTATATGGCTTATGTTAATCTATCAGACCATAAAAAAACTGTTCCCGCAGGCATGTCTACTGGGGCCATATACACGGAGTCTTTTGGTGAAAATATCAACCCTTGGCCTATGGTTTCTAAGCCTGTCACTGCTTGGCTGTCTATCCTTTGTGACCTCCACCAGCCATCTCGATCAGCGTTTCGGCATGGCTACTGCGCGCGATATGCTGGCCGTGGATGCCGATAATGCTGATTACCACACGCATATTCGCCCGTTGATTGAAACCCGCTGCGTGGTATGCCACGGTTGTTACGATGCGCCCTGCCAATTAAAAATGGAGAGCTTCGAGGGTATAGTGCGTGGAGCTCACAAAGACAGTGTATACGACGGCACCCGTCTGTTGGGTGCCGAGTTGACCCGCCTATTTGAGGATGCCGACACCACTCGGCAATGGCGCGACAAAGGCTTTTACCCGGTGCTTAATGAGCGCAACAATACCCCCGAGGCCAACGTTGCAGCCAGTACCCTGGCACGCAGCCTCGCACTCAAGCAAGCCCACCCACTGCCGCTTACCGCCGTGCTTCCCAAGAGTTTCACCTTTGACATAAACCGCACCCAACAGTGCCCAAAAATCGAACAGTTCGACAACTTTGAACAGAACTACCCGCTATGGGGTATGCCTTACGGCCTGCCAGCACTGACCATAAACGAGCACCAGAGACTAATGGATTGGCTGGCAGGCGGTGCCCAGAGCGGCCCGGCACCGGCTATTGACTCTGCACTGCTGAAGCACATCGATCAAGTTGAAGTTTTTCTAAATGGCGACAGTCTCAAACAGCAGCTTGTCAGTCGTTATCTCTATGAACACCTGTTTTTAGCCAGCCTGTATTTTGAACCCGCTCCCACCATACATTTCAAACTAGTGCGTTCACGTACCGCCCCCGGCGAACCAATCCAGCGTATAAGCACCCGTCGCCCGTTTGATGACCCCGAGGTTAACCGAGTCTACTACCGACTCTGGCACGATAACTCAAGCACCATGGCCAAAACCTTGATGCCCTACGCCCTGACCCAACAACGATTGGACAACTGGCATCACTGGTTTATGGCGCCAGGCTACGAGGTTATCGCTCTGCCCGACTATAAGCCCGATAATGCCGCCAACCCGTTTGTGACGTTTGTCGATATTCCCGTCAATTCACGTTATCGTTTCTTGTTGGACGAGGCCGAATTCACCCTGATGAACTTTATCAAAGGCCCGGTGTGTCGTGGCCAGATCGCTCTCAATGTGATTCAGGATCATTTCTGGGTGTTTTTTATCGATCCCGATGTCACACGAGTGTCGGATGACGATCAGTTTTTGGCGGACAATAGCCAATATCTGCACTTACCTGCTGAGGCAGGTGACACCTTTAGACCCCTGACGCGCTGGATGAAATATGCGGATAGGCAAAAGCGCTATCTGGAAGCCAAGGCCGAGCACACCAATAAGACCGTCAATAAACTTGGGCCCATGAGCATAGAGACACTCTGGGACGGGGATGGCAGCAACGACAATGCCGCCCTGACGATTTTCCGACATAACGACAGCGCCAGTGTAGTGCGTGGCCTTATTGGTCCCGAGCCCAAAACCGCCTGGGTGATTGGCTACCCTCTGCTGGAGCGTATTCACTATCTGTTGGTGGCAGGTTTTGATGTCTACGGTAATGTTTCACATCAGCTGTTAAGCCGTATGTATATGGATTTTTTGCGCATCGAAGGCGAGATGAACTTGCTCAGCTTCCTGCCGCCCGAAGCCCAAACACCGCTGATCCAACACTGGTATCGCGGCGCCGAAAAAGACATTCAGACCTACCTGGATCATTATTTATCGCAGCTCGCTACTGAAAACATCATCCACTATACAACCGACAACCCCAAAAGCGAGCTGTTACAACAACTGCAGGCACGGGTGGCGCCGGCTTTTGCCAGCAGCGCCCAGTACCAAGGCCATCTGTGGCCTTCATCCCTGCAAAAACCCTTCGAGAAGCTGCAAAAAACCCCTGGCAGAGCCGCCACACTGATGCCCGAAGCCAGCATCCTGCACGTGCCGGGTCAGGGTAATTTCACCCTGTTGCGCACCAGTGCCCACAGCAATTTGTCTGCGCTGTTTGGTGAAGAAAAACGTCGCCTGCCCGATGAAGACTCAATAATCGTGGTACGTGGCATTATCGGCGCCTACCCTAACAGCTTTCTGCTAGCCACAGAAAAAGAACTGGGCCTCTTCGCCCAAACCATCAACGGCCTTACCAGTGAAGCCGACTATCATCAATTCCGTGGGCAATTTGGTATTCGCCGCGCCGACCCCGACTTCTGGCGCATCAGCGATGAAATACATAGCAGCTATTACCAGCAGCAACCCAGTGTAGCGGCATTGCTGGATTACAATCGCCTGGAAAATCGCTAGGCACCTCCCCCTTGCGTATCAGCCACTACCCCCTACAATAGCGTCCCCGATCAATGCTAAAGTGCGCCTATGACCTCGTCGCTGATTCCAGAACAACCGCTGCTGCTTTCGCCCTCTCTGGCCGCCACCATCGGCCTGGAAGAGGCGTTGCTTCTATCCTGTTGCAGCGAGCTGGCCCAGATGAGCCCACACAGCCAGGCGCTGGTCATCAGCGCCGAGCAACTGGCCCAACGCCTGCCATTCTGGCCGGCAGCCGATATCCAGCGCATTGCCACCAGCCTGCACGACAAAGGCATTATTAACCTGACTGGCGCACCTTTTACCCAGAGCGCACAATTGAGCCTAGGCTTTGCCGCGGGTGTACTGCCCGGGGCAGCTGCGCCAGCCAAGCCTAAAGTAACACCGGCGCCCGCCGATCAATACCGACGCAGCAATCTGATTGCCCCCAATTGGCAGCCAGACCGCGAACTCATGGCGCAAATTGCCCAACACAGCATCCCCGATTATTTTATTCGCCAGCAGGTGCCGGAGTTTGTGACTTATTGGCGCGAGCGCGGCGAGCCCCATCACGCCTGGGGCGCCAAGTTTTTGAAACACGTCTTGCGCCAGTGGCGCGAGCACGAAAGTGGCCTGTTTCAGCGCGAGCAAGACAGCGCCATGCACCCGGAGTGGCGACCATCTGATGATGCCATGGTGTTGCTGGTGCGCCACGCGGGTATCAATCAGGCCTTTGTGGAAGACGCCATCCCCGAGTATGTGCTCTACTGGCAGGAACGCGGCGAGTTGGGCCGCACCTGGAACAGCAAATTTATCCAGCACGTTAAGCGTCAGTGGGCTCGTTTCACCAGCGCCCTTGAGCACGACACCGAACCGCGCCGCCTGCCCGATAACTGGCAACCCGGCGAAGATGTTTACGATGTCCTGCGGCTGGCCAATATTAATCTGGATTTTGCCCGCCGTCAGTTGCCTGAGTTTATTTTATTCTGGCGCGATAGCAATCGAGTACACAGCTCGTGGAATACCAAGTTCTTACAACATGTCAAACACCACTGGGCGCGGCAACATGCATTGGCCACACCCTCGACACAGGTAGCACACCATGCAGGACAGCAACAAACTGCTAGAGCAAGCACAACAAGAGATAGAAGCCTCGCCCAAGACCTCACAGACCGCAGCTGGGCAAGCTGATACAGCGCCATCGACAGCGCACATCGATGCACTCAATGAAGTGTTTGCACTGTTTCGTATCAACTACCACAACCAGTACTACAAGGCCTATGGTGATGGTGAAGTGCTGGGGCAGATAAAAAAGCTCTGGCTCGACAGTTTACAACGCTTCGCCCCGGAGACCATTCGCCGTGGTGCGCGCAAGGTGATTGAAACCTCGGAGTATCTACCCACCCTCAGCCGCATGATGAAGGCCTGCCTGGGCGACCCTAAAGAGTTTGGCCTTAAAGATGCCCATGCTGCCTATGTGGAAGCCTGTCAGGCCCCCTCACCTAAAGTCGAATTTCACTGGAGCCATCCGGTGGTCTATCATGCGGGCAAGGCCAGCGATTGGTTTTTTCTGGCCAGCAGTGCAGAAAAATCGGCGTTTCCAGTCTTTGCCGCGCACTATGAGCGTCTGTGCGAGCGCGTTATGAACGGTGAGCAATTTCCTGCACCGGATGCCCCGCTGTTACCCGAGAGCATCGATACGCCCTTGTCAAAAGAAGAAAACCTGCGCCGTATGGCGGAGCTAAAAAAAACTCTGGATATGTAATTACTTATGCAAAAAAAGTTTACTCTGGTTGTTGCGGGGCTACTTGTCTATGTACTGGTCTGCCTGATTCTGGCTTTATACCTTGCCGCCAACCCCTACCAACCTAAAGCCAGCGGAATCATTCACGGCGACACCCAGCTACCGAATCTAGCTGCCATCAGCGATATTCCCACCCGCAAACAAGCCTTTATCGATTTGCTGCTGCCGATGATCGAGGCCAAAAATGCCGCCTTACTTGAGGTGCGTGAGCATCTTGAAACCTTGCAAGAAAAAAACGAACACGGCCGTGCCGAACGTTTGCGCATAGAGCGGCTGGCAAAACGTTATAATATTGATATTGACCAGGCGGACACCCATCAACTGCTCGATGATTTGTTGCTACGCATAGATACTCTGCCCACCTCAATGGTGCTGGCACAGGCGGCGGCGGAGTCGGGCTGGGGTACCTCGCGTTTTGCCCGAGAAGGTTTTAATTTATTTGGCCAGTGGTGCTACATTAAAGGCTGCGGCATAGTGCCTCGACGCAGACCGGCTGGCGCGCGCCACGAAGTACAAAGATTTGCCTCAGTAGAACAGGCGGTAAACGCTTACTACCGCAATATAAACTCACACCGGGCTTATGCAGACTTGCGCCTAAAACGCAGCGACTTAAGACGTGAAGGCGAAACCGCCAGCGGCCAACAATTAATCAAAAGCCTGGATCGCTATTCCAGCCGAGGCCAGGTTTATATTGACGAGCTCGCCGAGCTGATACGTTTCAATCAACTGCAAAGATTCGATCCGTAACGCCCTCAGTTTTGATGCTGCCAGCGGCCATCTCTACCCTTTACCAGCCAGGGCTGAGAGAACCAATAGAAACGACCACTGACAGCATCTTGCGCCGTGCAATTGTATCGGGATCGCCCGGCACTGAGCCCGGTCTCGGTCTGTACCCGCACCTCTTTGCCCATAATCTCCTTGGTCATCAGCCCGCCACGAAAGTAACAGGTCAAGCCTTCGGCCAATGAATCATCCTCCAAGGTTAAAACCAATATCGGCCTGTCGTCCGCGGTAACGGTTGCATCGCTAAGCGATTCACCCAGGGCATCTTGCCAGGCGACGGCAGCGTGAGGCAGGGGCATTGAAAAAACTTTGGAGGGAAAATCGGCCATATTGCCGAAGTCGCCCCCCATAGGAAAGCGTGGCACTGCATACAAGTTACTGCCGGCGCCCACAGCCCCAGAGTGCTGACCGATACCCTTAAAACCCAAAGCCCGCAGCAACTTAATGACCTCACTATCGTACTCTCCATAAGGATAAGCCAGTAGCTTATGGTTTTGCCCGGTGTGCTTCGTAATCGCCTCTTCGGTGATCGCTATCTCTTCGCCAATTCGCTGGCGCCATTGCTCGCGAGTTTCATCGTTTTTAAGCCTGACCATATGCGGGTGGGAGTGGGTGTGGTTGGCAATAACCACACCGGCATCACTCATGGTTTTTATTTCCTCCCAACGCATGAAATCTTGCGGGCTGCTACCGACAGGTGCCGTGTTAATAAACACCGTAAAGGGAAACTTAAACTCTTGCAACAGAGGAAATGCCGTATCATAAATAGAACGGTAGCTGTCATCAAATGTAAGTACCACTGTTTTGTCGGGCAGGCTTTCTCCCGCCTCCAAGGCGGCCATCACATCGGTCAGTGATTTAACCGTAAAGTCATTTTCGGCAAGATATTGCAGGTGCTGCTTGAATAGCGCCGGCGAGGTAGAAGTCGAGGCCGGGGTGTCGTCGCTGACATGATGATACTGTAAAATGACAGCACTTTGAGCCACGCAAGACAACGCGAACAAAACAATCAAGCCGGAAAGTTGTCGAATAATCAAGGCACACCTCCGAAAAATGTCTGGTTGTTAATACTGCTTACAAGCGCTTACTGTTGATTTGACCGTGGTACGGCACTCCCAGAGTATTTGTCCCGAGCCTGCATCCCAGGTGGGCAGCATTTGCAAAACATGCCCGCCGGGAAACACGGAATCTTTAAGATTAACATGTAACACTCCGGCGTAACGCAGCTCTAGCGATGACGCCATATTTATAGCTTCCAGTGATTGCTCATGTTTATCGATTTCATCCAGGCTTACCGGCCACTCGTTATGTATTGCAAAATATTCAGCCAAAAGAAAGCGAAATTGTGTTAACGAGGTTAGCACTTTAGCCACATTAGCATTAACCAAAAGATGCCCATAACCTTCTTCTGTCAAGGGTTCTGTATAAGGCTCAGATTGCTCTGCCGGAGGTGGCTGCTGAGGCAGGAACCGCTGCAAGCTATGCGTGATTGGCGGTTGGCTGAGAACTCGGGTGCTCGCTTGACGAAATGCCTGTTCTATCACATCGGGGATACCACCACGATCTGTCAGGCTACTTTCACTTACCCCTTCGGTCGTCACTGAAGCTACTACTTCTCCATCTTCTCGAGAGATCAAAGACCAATTGATTTTTAACCAGGTATGGCTCTGTTTAAACATAGACAGAGAGAAAACCGAGAGCGCATCGGTGGGTATCTGTCTTGGCAATACAGGGGCACAAGCATAAATACGCATTTCTACTATATCTGCCTGTATAAAGGGGAATTTTTTATTGGGCAAAAGCGCTGTATTCTGATGAGCAACAATTTTAACGCCGCGAGAAAAACTACGCTGTAAAACACCCGCCAAGGCGCGACGCAAATCATCAACTGGTGGCAGCGCGTGACGATAGCGCTGCTTTAAATCGCTGTAGTCAAGCTTTGTGGGTGATACACAGTCGCCACCAAAATAAAAGTTGGCGAGTTTTTCGGTGTCACTTAACTTATACCTCACATCCCCCACCAACGGAGGAACAAAAGTATCGTCAAAAGTCGGAATTACCACTTCACCCAACTCTCGCATATCGGGCATACGACCAATATCCAATGTTTGCTCGCGAGCTGTTGCATCCAGAGGCTTATCGGAATAATGGGTGCGCCCCTGCTCATCTTGCCAGCTATATACCTGCGCCCACGATGCAGCAGAACATATTATCAAACCGCCGATCAACGCCAGCTTTAACATGTTTGATTACCCATCATCCTGAATAAAACGCAAACCAATACCTTCGGGCTCCATTCTCACTACTTCCATATCCAGCACTGGGGCATCATCCATCAGCCCTTGTACCTGACCGGTGACTTTGGTACCTACTGGAGGTACTTTTTGCTCAGCCAGAACGACAAATACACCACCGTCAGAAATATCGCGGGTTTTTACCAGCATTTCACCGTTGATAGGGCATTGAATTTTAATACGGCATGCCAGCGGC
>DATBNH010000045.1:0-3018 GCA_036554405.1 Cellvibrionaceae bacterium
TACGATAGCCATAGCGGCCGCCACTGGTGTTATCGGCAATCGAGCCCATACGGCTGGTAATCAAGGCAACTTTCGCCGTTGGGGTGAGATTCTCTGTTAAAGCATCGGTAATCCGTAGCGGTGCCAGCGCGTTAATCTCAAACTGCTCACGGATTGTTTCGGTATTCAGCGCACCCAGTTGTTCGTCGCGTAAAATACCGGCGTTGTTGATTAAAACATCAATTTTTACCCCTGATAGTGCTTGGCGCAGTCTTGTGATGGCGGATGTCTGGCTCACATCGACGCCCTCAATCACCTCTGCACCGCTGGCATCCAGCGCCGCTGAGCTGTGCCGACAGGCGGCGTAGACCTTACAACCCCGTTGCTGATACAAATGTACGAATGACAAACCAATGCCGCGATTAGCACCGGTAATAACTACTGTTTTACTCATAAATACCTCTTAAACTAAAAATCCTAACAGTGAACACAAAAGCCACACAAGCGATAGGGAACCTCTGAACAAGTCTAGGCAGCGTCTGGTCTTATTCAGATGCTCTCTAATGTAGGGCATAATAGCGGCCATTTATGGTAAGAGACCTGAATATGCCTATTGATGCCACCCTTACTGCTCGCAGCCATGGTCAATGTGAACTCTGTGGTGCCACTAGCGACACTCATCTTTATCAGGTGCCAGCAGCCGATGACCAAGATGGCCGCGTGCTCTTGTGCGATATTTGCCTTGGGCAAATAGAAGCACCCACGGACGATAATCATCTGCGCTGCCTCACTACCAGTCTTTGGAGTCAGGTTGCTGCAATACAAGTCTTATCGTGGCGTTTACTCAAACAACTGGCCGACCGCACCTGGGCGCAGGAGCAATTGGATATTGCCTACCTTGAAGAGGATATTCTAGCCTGGGCACAAGCGGGACTTCCGACCGTAGATGAACACGCGCTTGTTCACAAAGACTGTAATGGTGTGGTTTTACAGGCAGGCGACACCGTGACCATTATTAAAGATCTGGATGTAAAAGGCACCAGCTTTACTGCTAAACGCGGCACCGCAGTGCGCGGTATTTCACTGACTGACAACTCCGAACATATTGAAGGCCGGGTTAACGGCACGCGAATTGTGATACTGACTCAATTTGTGAAAAAATCCTGAGTTCACTGTTCACCGTTCACCGTTCACCGTTCACCGTTCACCGGCATTAAATCAACGGACTAAACAGGTGCGTAATATTTTCAAAAAAGCGTGATAGTTGCGGTCGCTGCTGCCACTGCTGCAAGTTCAGTAAGTGCCCTTGCTGACGATAATCGGCAAGAATGCCTGCAAGTATTTTTGCATTGGCCGGGTCGTATACAATCAAGGTCATTTCAAAGTTAAGCCAGAGACTACGCAAGTCCAGATTGACTGTACCAAAAAATGCCAGGGATTCATCAATCACCACACATTTGCTGTGCAACAAATTCTGCTCATATTGATAAATTTCTACACCGGCGGCTAAAAGATCGGCAAAATAAGATCGGCTGGCGTGACGCACTAGAAAGGAGTCAACTTTTTCGGGCACAATTATGCGTACCTTCACCCCGCGCCGCGCGGCAATTTTGAGGGCAAGCTCCAGCGCCTCGCCAGGCACAAAATAGGGTGTGACAATATCAACCGAAACGGCGGCGGCGTAAATAGCTTGCAACAACGCAAACAAAATACTTTCGCTGGCCGCATCAGGGCCCGAGGGCGCCACTTGCACAACAGCTTGATCGTAGCGACGTTCAATATCGGCATCCAGCAGCGGTAAATCTTGCCCGGTTTCAATATTCCAGTAACCGCGAAATACCGCATCAAATAGCGTTACCACAGGGCCTTCAATACGCGCCATTAAATCGACCCAGGCACCTACCCCTGCGCCGCGTTTAAACTGCATGGGATCAATCAGATTAAAGCTGCCCATATAGGCAACCCGATCATCTATCACTACCGTTTTACGGTGATTGCGTAAGTCGTAACGGGCCAGGTGCCAAGGCATAATACCGATAGGACAAGCCTTGATCAGTTCAATATTTCCGTCGCGCAGAGTGCGCGCCAAGTTGGAAGAAAAAAAGCTGGCACTGCCTACCGCATCGAGCATAATGCGGCAACGAACACCGCGCTCAGCAACCTCCAACAAGGCCTCAACTACACCATCGGGTAACCCACCCGGCTGCCAAATATAAAACTCCAAATGACAATGGTGCTCCGCCATACGGATATCGTCACACAGATGGCCAATAGTCTCTTCTGCATTTTTGAAAAACTGCAAGCGGTTGCCACCTACAGCGGGAATGCCAGAGGTATAAAACTCAAGATTGGATAAGGACGCACTGGCCGGGTGACAACCCTGCCAATTAAAGTGATGAGGCAATGACACCCGGGGGTTAAGCCCGTAGGCCTGGCGCAAACGCGTACTGCGCTGTTTATGCGTCAACCCCAAAAAGCGCTCGCCAAACAACAGATACAGACCTACGCCTACATAGGGCAAAAGTGCTAACACGAGCAGCCAGGCAAGGCTGGCGCCAACCGGCAAACGCCGCATAATGACACGCACCGCAAAGCCCACTACCAATAGCAGATGCCCCCATATCAGCACCTGCTGGATAAATATCAACAACTGTATACCGCTCATAGCCGATTCCGGATTTTCATCTCGACACAGCTATAGTGCGCATAGTTAGCACCATTCGCAAGCTTGACCACCCAAACCTTAACCACCTCTACTTAAGAGAGTATAAAAGAACGTATTCCATCCCCCCGAAATTGGTTCCATCTCGAAGACCCTCTTTCCCTCTACCTAGCCCCTTCCCCCAAACCACCCCATATACCGATAGACATAGATAGTGTTGTTTTATACGCCGAATTTAGCGAGCGTTTCAAATTGTTATTGACAGGGATTTTTTATTGGTAAATACTTTTTAACACCTGCAAACTTCAGGAAGCAGCTATAATAACTACCAAATCAGGAGATTTTAGGATGAATCAAACCAATGAGCGGTTAACCAC
>DATBNH010000064.1:0-3431 GCA_036554405.1 Cellvibrionaceae bacterium
TGGCAGTATGACGAGCAACGCATACCACAGCCCGTTGGAACCACTATGCCACATAATCGGACCATTCGCCCAGTCTTCATGGGATTTAACTACCCATCCATAAGCATAGTCGCCCAGAATAGGTTTATGCAGGTGCTGATAGGTCTCCGCCTCTAGTAACTTGCCTTGGCCAGATTTGCCCTGAAGGTGGTCGTTTGCATAAATCAGTAGTTCGTCAAGTGCGATATGAATTGTACCCGCTGGCCCAATCACTGGTGAGGTATCATCTTCAGTGTCAGCCGAAACGATAAATCGAAATATATTATAATGCCCTCGCGGTTGCTCCAGCATGCCAGAGTGACCCTTCGGGGCCCCAAAACCGCCACTTTGGATACCGAGTGGAGCAAAAATTTCTTTTCTGATCAACTCCTCCCAGGGAAGCCCCGTTGTTTTTTCAGCCATCACACCCGCAATAACTATGCCGGCATTAGAGTAAAAAAACCTGCCGCCTGCGGGAAATTTAGGCTCGTCGTTTAAAAAACTTAATACAATAGATTCTCTTGCAGCCATTCGGGCCGGGCCCTCATCGGGCTCTTTGAAAAACCAGGGGAATGTAACATCCCTTGCCGCTCCAGACGTATGAGTTAATAGGTGCTCAAGGGTCACGTGCTGCCAACTTTCGCTTATACCCTCCGAAACGCCCCAAATATCACCAATTGTCGTGTCCCAGTCTAGCTCACCTCTCTCCACCAAGCGCGCTATCATCGTGGCGGTAAAAGACTTTGTGATGGAGCCGATGTGCCATTTATCCCTGTCAGTCAGAAGTATGCCGCTTCGGTGTTTACGCTCGCCAGCGACGGCTGACGCTATAACCTCACCGTCCCGCATGACCATTGCGCCTAGACCAACCAGACCGAGATTATCCCTGTGCTCCGTAACCAGCTGATTTAGTGCCTGATTCCAATTTGGTGCTTCTTTGTTTGGTATCTTTTCTGCAAACATAGGCATGGTGTACACACTAAGCGCCAACAGAGATAACGAAATACGGGTTAGACAGTTCATCGGGTCTCCTTTTTTTCAAGCTACCACATTGGTAAGCGTTCACTCTACAGCGTTCTATCCGGCCTGAATATCGGGCGATAGCATGGCTGGCCTCTCATTCATTGAGGAGCCTTAGCTGTGCAAAAAGTGGGTGTCTGGGTGTCCTGAATCATTTGTTCGTTTGGAATTAAATCGTTTGTGCGTAAAATCGTCGGCAGTTGTTTACGCCATTTAACCATCGCTGGCCATGCTTGTCGTACAGCTCAGTGATTTTCGCTATGGTGTCAAGTTTGTGGGTGATGAGATGGACGCTCCCGAGTGTAACCGGCGTCGCAATGCGCCAAACTGATAGTGAAGTAAAACACATTTCAGTTGATATACAGGAGCGTCCATCATGGTTAAGCATAATTTAATATCAGTCGATTTGGCAAAAAATGTTTTTCAGGTCTGCAGCATGAGTCGCCAACAGAAGGTTACTTTCAATAAGTCGATCAGGCGCAAAGAGCTGTCCGAGTTTATGGCTAATCAACCACCGGTAGAAGTGGCGATGGAGGCTTGCTATTCAAGCCATTACTGGGCACGTCGTTTTCAGACAATGGGGCATACCGTCAGGCTGTTGCCTGCCCAACACGTCTCACCGTTTGTACGGGGAAATAAGAGTGATCATAATGATGCTGTAGCGATTGCCGAGGCTTCCCGGCGCCCTAACATACTGTCTGTTCCCATCAAATCTGTAGAGCAGCAAGATATTCAGTGCTTGCACCGAATACGCGATAGGTACATCGCTCAGCGTACCGCGCTTATGAACCAGACCCGGGGCCTACTCAGCGAGTACGGTATTATTTCGCCAAAAGGACACAATGCATTTTGTCAGCTTCTGCGGGAGATCACTCAACCGGACTTTCAAGATTTGTCACCGATACTTAAAACCCAACTCCATCAGATTGTTGACGAGTATTACGGTCAAACAGACCGCATTGGTGAAATTACCCGTACCTTGACAGCAATAGCCAATAAACACCCTTTGTGCCGGCTCATGTTGACCATTCCAGGTATTGGGCCTATCAACGCCACGGCTATTTACAGCGCGATTGGTAATGGCAGCCAGTTCAAGAGCGGTCGTGAATTTTCTGTGTGGCTGGGTCTCACACCCAGGCAGGCCAGCAGCGGTAACTCGTTCAAAAGTGGCGGGATCACTAAGCGGGGTAACCGGTATTTGAGAAAGCAATTGGTACATGGTGCACGCGCCGTCTTGTTCCGTTGCCGGAACAAGACGGATCAGCTAAGCCGCTGGGGCAACCAATTAGTGGACCGGCGAGGTATTCAGAAAGCGTGTGTTGCCATGGCAGCAAGGCTGGCTCGACTTATCTGGGTGCTCTTGCAGCGGCAGGAAGTTTACAAGCCTATGGTGTAAAGCCATAGGAATACACTCTTCTTTCCTGAGGTAGCCGACGTGTTAATGAACAAAGCGGTTAATCCGCCCTGGCAAGAGCCTGGTTAGGACACAGTTCAGCGAAACTGAGTGGGTGTTTTAGGCGGTCAGGTGCGGATCTCATTAGGGCGCGGAGGCAACACATTTGATGCCTCCAAACAGACGCCGGATATATGTCTGCGTTACCGCCATCTTGATTAAAAACAGGTTGATCAGGGAGTGAGGCGTTAGTTTTCAATCAATTTCTCGAATTATTTCGAGAGAAAGGGGGCTATTTGTTTGACAATTATGGAGCGTCCATATATGTCCTATAGCTGTTTGTATAGCTGCCGGCGCACCACGCCTTTACCCAATGCGAAAAATGGGTGTCCAGAATCATAGCGGCAGAATCATAGCGATTGAATGATAGACGCTAAGTCAAAAGCCCGCGAAAGGCGCGCTTTAACTCTTCAGTCCCATTTTTGTCGTACCACCGACCGTGAGCCAGAATCACTCTTTCTGGGTTCCAGGCAATCATATCTGATACCAGCTTTTTTAACTGTTCGGGGCGTCTTTTGAAAATGGCAGCCATATCGCGGGGCATTCCTCCCTCGGGGTCGCAAACGCCGCCCAGTTTCAGCAGAGGTCGGGTCCACCAAGGCATTTTATTTTTTTCAAAGTTTTCAATGAGGTCAGTCAATATTAGCGTTTTACTTGCGCGATGGAAAAAAACAACTTCACGATGATACTCAGAGTTGGCGACTCGTTGATCTATTTCTTCTGCCCACACCGCGGGCGCATCATCACACAACTCCTTTTTGAATTGTAGTTGCATGCCCCGACTATCCGCGCGCTCGACGACGCCTGGGCTCACATAAGTCGATGCATCCGGGAACTGTTCCTGCCATACAGGAATCCACGCATAATGTATCCAGTTGGGAGCAGTTAAATAGCCTACCTCTCCAAGCGAGGAGATAGCTTCTAAAAGTGTATTTTTCAT
>DATBNH010000661.1:0-3455 GCA_036554405.1 Cellvibrionaceae bacterium
ACAGCTGACGCATCAAGCTTGCGCGCCAGGTGTTCCATAAATCCGGGTTGGTGGCGTTAATATCGGCCACGGTTAGCGCGTACAGATAATCCAGGTGCATCTGATCGCCCACGGTGAGGGCGAAATTGTAGATGACCTCGGGGTCGGAAATATCCTGCTTCTGCGATACCGCCGACATTAACAGGTGTTTTTCTACCAGCCAGCTGATAAGGCGAATTTCACGGGGCGAGAGACTGTGTCTGATTCCAAAGGCTTCGGCATCGACAGCGCCCAGAGTGGAGTGATCGCCGCCACGGCCTTTGGCGATATCGTGATAGAGGCCAGCCAGCAGTAAGAGCTCAATTTTGGGTAGGCGCTTCATCACATGATAGGCCACAGGGTAATCTTCCCGCGCCTCCGGGCGCAAAAAGTTACACATGTTTTGCACCACGAACAGGGTGTGGGCATCCACTGTATAAATATGAAATAAATCGTGCTGCATTTGCCCGGTGACGCGGCCAAACTCTGGCAAGTACAAACCGAGAATACCGTAACGTGACATGCGTCTTAGCTGGCCTACCAACTGTGCGGGGTAAGTAAACAGTTGTAAGAACAGTTGATTGTTGACCGGGTCGGCACGAAAGGTATCGTCAATCAGGTGGCGACTTTCACGCATCAGGCGGATGGTGGAGGCACGCACACCTTTTATATCCGGGTTTTGTGCCATTAGCACAAAAATTTCCAGAAGCGCCGAAGGGGTTTCATCAAACACATAAATATGTGTGGCTTCTATATAATCGTCGCGGTTTTGGAAGCGCTCGTTAATGGGGGAGACGGCTTTTTTAACGCCGCGCTGCAAAATGGCCTCAAAGAGAAACTGCAGCAAGACATCGTTGAGCTCGCGCAGGGAAATCACCAGCCGATAGTACTTGTACATAAATTGCTCGACAGCGAGATTCTCTTCGTTGTCTTTGTAGCCAAACAGTGTGGCCAGTTCGCGCTGATGATCAAACAGCAGACGCTCTTCGGGCCTGCCCGCTACCATATGCAGGCCGTAACGCACGCGCCATAAAAATTCTTCGCCGTTTTCTAAAAGCGAAAACTCTTCCTCGGTAAAAAAGCCCTTGCCTTGTAACTGTTTCAGTGTTTTTACCTGGAAAAAACGCTTGGCCACCCAGCTGATCATTTGAATATCGCGCAGGCCACCGGGGGCATTTTTAATATTGGGCTCAAGATTGTATTCGTGGTTCTGGTATTTTTGGTGACGCTGCAGTTGTTCATCCCACTTGGCTCGGAAAAACTCGTCAGCGGGCCAGAGTTGGTCGGGGCTGGACAGCGCCTGCAGTTGCACACGTAAATTTTCATCACCCACCAGTGTGCGCGACTCCATAATGTTAGTGGCGACAGTAATATCGGTGCGGGCAATGTCAATGCACTGCTTTACGGTGCGCACACTGTGGCCGATTTCCAGACCAATATCCCAAAGCAGGGTTAGAAATTGCTCCAGATGTGACTGGCAACTTTGCAGCAGCCCCTCGTCGAGCAAAATTAACAGATCAATATCGGATTGCGGGTGCAGCTCACAGCGGCCGTAGCCGCCCACGGCTTCAAGACTGATCCCGGCAGGCCATTGGAATTGGTGCCAGGCGTAGTGCAAAATGCAGTCAATAAACAGGGCGCGCTCATAAATCAGCGACCGTATATCTTCGCCTTCGCGAAAACGCACATTAAACTGGCCGTTGGCCGCAGCAATGGCGTCTTTGAAAATGGGGATCACCGGTTTGCCGCCACTTAGAGCATCGCGAAACCGGTTCTGGTCGAAAAAGAACAGCGGGCGGGTAAAATAGGGCAGCGCGGTCTCGGTCATGATTTAAAAGGGCTCTTCAAGGCGCTTGGTCAGCACTTCGACACCGTCGGCGGTGACCGCCAGGGTGTGCTCCCACTGAGCCGACAAACGTCCGTCTTTGGTTTCTACCGTCCAGCCATCGCGCTTGAGTTTGGTATGCGGCTTGCCGGCGTTGATCATCGGTTCAATGGTAAAAGTCATGCCCTCTTTGAGCTCCATGCCGGTGCCGGCGCGGCCGTAGTGTACTACCTGCGGCTCTTCATGAAACACCCGACCGATGCCGTGCCCACAGTATTCGCGCACCACCGAGTAATAATTAGACTCAGCGTGTTTCTGAATGATTTCGCCAATATCCCCCAGCCTGCAGCCAGGCCTCACTAAGGCGATGGACTTATACAGGCACTCTTGAGTGATATCGATCAGGCGCTGGGCATGGGGGGCAACTTCGCCCACACAGTACATTTTACTGGTGTCGCCGTGGTAGCCTTCATAGATAACGGTGACGTCGATGTTAATAATGTCACCATTTTTGAGTATTTTCTTGTCCGAAGGGATGCCGTGACAGATAACATGGTTTACCGAGGTGCAAATCGACTTGGGAAAGCCTTTATAATTCAAGCAAGCGGGAATCGCCTTTTGTTGCTGGACAATATGATCGTGACACAGGCGGTCGAGCTCGGCGGTAGAGATGCCGGGCTGAACGTGTGGTTCTATCATTTCCAGCACCTCAGCGGCCATACGGCCAGCGATGCGCATTTTTTCGATTTCGTCTGGGGTTTTAATAGTAACGGTCATGGTCAGTTTTCAGGTTCGGTGCAGGGCGAGAGAGTTTGTAGTCAGCGGTCCCTAGTGTAAACGATTGTGCCCTCGGACTACAGGGGGTAGGCTGAGTCGAAACCAGATTGGGGCTTAATGGATGCAGTCTATATGAGCTATTATGGTCTCCAGTCAGTAAAAAGGGCCGGTTGCTGGCCCCTTCATTATTAGTGAGACGTAACATGAAAGAAACATGGCGCTGGTTTGGTCCTAAAGATTCTGTCACCTTGTCCCATATCGCCCAGGCGGGCGCCACGGGGATTGTGACCTCGTTGCACCATATCGCTACCGGCGAGGTGTGGCCGCTGGAAGAGATCCGCCAGCGCAAACAGATGATTGAGGACGCAGGCCTTGAGTGGGCGGTGATTGAAAGCATACCTCTGCACAATGACATTAAAACCCGCAGTGGCGACTACGAGCGTTATATTGCCAATTACCAGCAGTCGCTGCGCAATGTGGCCGCTTGCGGGGTGTTTGATGTGTGTTACAACTTTATGCCGGTGGTGGACTGGACGCGCACTAACTTGAGCTATGTGCTGCCCAACCAAAGCCAGGCGCTGCGCTTTGAGATGAGTGATTTCGCCGCCTACGATGTGTACATTCTCGAGCGCGAGGGGGCCGAGGGCGATTATGCCCCCGACGTGCTGGCCAAGGCCAAGACACGCCTGGATGCCATGACCGCGCAGGAAAAAAGCCTGTTGGAGAAGAATATTATTGCCGGTTTGCCGGGTGGTGAGGGCAGTTACGACCGTGAGGGTATCCGCCGCGCCATTGCCGAGTTTATTGCCTTGGGCGATGAGGGCATGCGTGCCAA
>DATBNH010000662.1:0-2881 GCA_036554405.1 Cellvibrionaceae bacterium
GACAACGGCGATCTGATTTTCTTTGGCGCCGACAAGGCCACGATCGTGACCGAAGCGCTGGGTGCGCTGCGCTGCAAACTGGGTGCCGATCTCGATTTGTACACCTGTGAGTGGGCGCCTTTGTGGGTGGTAGATTTCCCCATGTTTGAGGAAGACGACAAGGGCGGACTCAGTGCCTTGCACCACCCCTTTACCGCGCCCTCTTGCAGCCCTGATGAGCTAAAAGCCAGCCCAGCCACGGCCCTGTCGCGCGCTTACGATATGGTGCTTAACGGTACGGAATTGGGCGGCGGTTCTATTCGTATTCACAATCAATCCATGCAGGAAGTGGTGTTCGATGTACTGGGCATTAGCCCAGAAGAGCAGCGCGAAAAATTCGGCTTCCTGCTGGATGCCCTCAAATACGGTGCGCCGCCGCACGGTGGCCTGGCTTTTGGCCTGGACCGTCTGATTATGCTGATGATCGGCGCCAGCTCCATCCGCGATGTCATCGCCTTCCCCAAAACCCAAAGCGCCGCCTGTGTGATGACCGACGCCCCAGGAGCGGTGGATGCCCAGCAATTGCGCGAGTTGCATATACGGCTGCGGCAGAAGGAGAAAAAGGCTGAAGGAGGCGAGTAGAGTAGGGCACCGAATGCTTGCATTGAGAAGGTAGCTTAAAAGTCGGATGTCTGATGTCGGACGCCGTGCTATTCGTCAGACATCAGACGTCCGACCTCGTCACTCGACTCAATCCGGAGGTCCCCATGGCCGGTCATAGTAAATGGGCCAATATCAAACACCGCAAGGCCGCGCAGGATGCGAAGCGCGGCAAGGTTTTCACCAAGATTATTCGCGAGTTGACGGTCGCAGCCAAAAGTGGTTCTGTGCCCGAGGATAATCCCCGCCTGCGCGCGGCCATGGATAAAGCCCTGGCCGCCAATATGAAAAAAGACACCATTGAAAAAGCCATTGCTCGCGGTGCCGGTTCGGGTGATGGTGACGATTACGAAGAGTGCACCTACGAGGGCTACGGTGTCGGCGGGGTGGCCGTGTTGGTGGAATGCATGACCGACAATAAAAATCGCACGGTAGCGGAGGTGCGCCACGCCTTTTCCAAACGCGGCGGCAACCTTGGCACTGACGGTTCGGTGGCGTATTTGTTTAACCGGGTGGGCCAGTTAGTGTTCGCGCCCGAGGTCAGCGAAAATGCCCTGATAGAGGCGGCCCTGGAGGCCAGTGCCGAGGATGTGCAGGTGGGTGACGACGGCAGCAAAGAGGTGATTACCGCCTTCGAGGATTTTTACACGGTCAAAACCAATCTTGTTGCAGCGGGCTTCACGCCCGAGCATGCCGAGATCATTATGCAGCCCACCATCACCGTGCCGCTGGAAGAAGAGGGCGCGGAAAAACTGTCGGCTCTGGTGGAGATGCTGGAAGATCTGGACGATGTGCAAAATGTCTACACTAATGCAGAGTAGTGCAGGTGAGGGCGGCTTTGCCTGAGTTGGTCGGGGTGGCAGTGTTAGCGAAGTAATAATATTGGAGAACGGAGAACGGAGAACGGAGAACGGAGAACGGAGAACGGAGAACGGAACGTAAATTGTCCATGCGAGAGCGGTAGGTTGGGTAAGCTCAGCGCCACCCAACACTTATGGCCGAATGCAGGACACGGAACGTTATGCGAGACTATAGTGGAGAATGACCATCAGCCCAAAGCCACCCATCAGCGAGAAAGTGGCGGCGTTTTCGTGGCCGTCTTTGTGGGTTTCGGGAATAATTTCGTTGCTGATAATAAACAGCATGGCCCCAGCGGCACCGCCCAGAATCCAGGGTAATAATGGCGTGGCCACCGACACCAAGGTGGCACCAAAGAATCCGCCTACCGGTTCAATCAGCCCGGTGAGAACCGCCAGGGTAAAGGCAAAAGCTCTGCTATAGCCGATGGCAAAAAGCGAGACAGCAATCGCCAGCCCCTCGGGAATATTCTGTAAAAAAATACCCGTCGCCAGCGGAATGCCATTGGCGACATTGCCTTCGGCAAAGCCCACACCCACCGCCATTCCCTCGGGAAAGTTATGCAAACTGATGGCGATAACAAACAGCCAGATGCCGCTCAGGCGTTTACTGTCCACACCCTCACGGCCCTTGAGGAAGTGCTCGTGGGGCGTGTAGTGGTGAATCAACGCGAGCATGACCGCGCCCAGAATCATGCCGGCAATCACAATCAGCACCGCTGCCTCGGTGCCGTGGCCGGAATATTCTGCCTGTTCGATACCCGGAATCAGTAGGGAAAAAACCGACGCGGCCAGCATCACCCCCGCGGCGGAACTCAGCAGGATATCCTGTGTGCGCACCGCCAATTGCCTGACAAAGAGAATGCACAAGGCGCCGAGGGTGGTACCCAGACTGGCTACAAGGCTGGCGAGGGTGCCGAGTACAATAACGCTGGTGCCAGAGTCGATCATGGTGTTTTCCGCTGGTTTTCGACGAGCTTACTCCAAGCCCATATTAATGACATCTGAAAAGCGCTAGTCGATGTGCTTGCGCCTCGGCCGCCGGTGTGTACACTGCTCTTATCTTTTAGGTGGCAATTGTTATGGCTCTGATTTTAGGGGTAGATCCCGGCTCGCGCAAAACCGGTTTTGGTATTATCGATACCCTGGGTGCCCGGCCGCGCTATGTCACCAGTGGTGTGATTCGTATACCGGATGTCGCCCTGGCGGATCGTTTGAAAATCATCTATGACAGCTTGTGTGAACTGATCGAGACCCATTGCCCCCAGGAATTTGCCATCGAACAGGTGTTTATGGCTAAAAGCGCGGGTTCAGCGCTCAAGTTGGGTCAGGCTCGCGGCGCGGCTATTGTGGCGGCGGTGAGTCATGATTTGCCGGTGTTTGAG
>DATBNH010000143.1:0-2203 GCA_036554405.1 Cellvibrionaceae bacterium
TGTCGGGCTCCCAGTTTTCAATCCACGGCAGAATATCCACCGCCGGCATCGGTCTTGCAATACCGTACCCTTGCGCCAGTTCACAGCCCAGTTTCAATAGGGCCGTTCCGTGTTCAAGCGTTTCGACACCTTCGGCAATCACTTCACGCTTGAATGATTTGGCCAGGCCGATTACGCCGTCGACAATGGCCAGGTCATCAACGTCCACCAGCATGTCGCGAACAAAGCTCTGGTCTATTTTTATGACGCGGGCAGGGAAACGCCTGAGATGTGTCAGTGATGAATAACCTGTGCCAAAATCGTCCAGCGCAAAGGTTACACCCAGCTTTATACAGGCAGTCATGATGTCTGATACGTTCTGTACGTCATTTAAAGCGCCTGTTTCCAGCACCTCTAACTCTAAATAATGCGGTTCAACATCCGGATGAGCCGCTAACAGAGCCGCTAACTTCTCTGCGAAGTCGGGTTGCTGTAGTTGTACCGCCGAAATATTTACACTAACAACTACCGATGAATCCAGCCCCATTGCTTGCCATTGACTGATTTGTGCCAGTGCCGTATCTATAACCCATTCACCCATTTCGATATTGTTTGCGTGATTTTCAATCACGGGCAAGAACGCAATGGGGTTTAACAGGCCTCGCTCCGGATGTTGCCAGCGGATCAATGCCTCGATACCCGTTACCTTGCCTGTGCGCATATTCACCTTGGGTTGATAAAAGAGCACAAATTGATCATTGTCTAATGCGATGCGAATAGCGGCCAGATTTCTCCGTTGCTCTTTAATCGCGTCATCCTGAGCGGTATCAAATAAGTGATAACGATTCTTACCCGATTCTTTAGCCACATACATTGCTTGATCTGCGTGGCGCACAAGTTGGTCGGCATCTGCGCTGTCTTGCGGATAGAGGGTAACGCCGATACTGGCTGTTACCTTTAAAACAGCACCACCGAGTACAACAGGTGCCGACACCGCCAGCAAAATACGCTCTAAAATCGGCTCACAATCTTCGAGTTTATCCAGACTTGTCAATACTGCAACAAATTCGTCGCCACCAATCCGGGCCAGGGTATCACCATCACGAAAGGCTTCTTGCATGCGCCGCGACAGCACAACCAGTAACTCATCGCCCACGTTATGGCCATAAGCATCGTTAATACTTTTAAAACCGTCTAAATCGAGAAATAGAACCGCCAGTGACTGACTGTGATAATTGCACTGAAACATGGCTTGAGATAAACGGTCAGCAAGCAGCGAACGGTTGGGTAAGTTAGTGAGTATGTCGTAATTGACCATACGTTCAAGCTGATCTTGATGTTCTTTGATCAGCGTAATGTCGGTGCACAAAGACACATAATGAGTAATAATATTACTGGCATCACGTATCGCGCTGATGGTTTTCAGCTCCGCGTACAATTCGCCATTTTTTCGACGATTCCACATTTCGCCATACCAGTACCCCTTGTGCAGCAGCGCCTGCCACATATCGGCATAAAACTCCGGAGACTGTTTGCCCGACTGTAAAATGCGGGAGTTACTTCCTATTACCTCATCACGACTATAACCCGTTGTTTTAGTGAACGTTGTATTAACGTCGAGGATGGTTCCAGCGGCATCGGTAATGCTGATCGCCTCACCAGCGTGGGCGAATACACTGGCGGCAAGGGCGAGCTCATTGGCTCGTTTTTCTTTCTCTTCGTCGGCAATTTTCTGCATGTCTTCGGCTTTTTTTCTGTCGGTAATGTCTGTCATTGCGATCAGGCAATCCGTACCCGTAACGCCCAGGTTAGCCTCGACACTGAGCCACAATGTGTGCGTACCAGCCTCTACCATTATCTCGCAGAATTCTATGCCCCCTCCCTCAAACGCTTTTTCCAGACAACGCGCAAAGATCTCGCGATGCTCTGCAACCACGTAGGTTGAGAACGGATTTCCAACCAGGTTGGCTCGCTCCACACCCAGCAGACTGGCGCCTCGCAAATTAACCTGACTGATGGTGCCAAGTGGATCAAACGCAAAGTAGGCAATCGGTGCAAATTCAAATAGCTCCGTATAGCGATAATACAGTCTTTCTTTTATTCGCGTTTGCTGCAACTCCTCATTCTGCATCTCCAGTTCGATTTTATGAACCTGCAGTTCATACAGCATTCTTTTGATGTTCTCTTCGCTGGCAACCGCTTTGCTGTTATTGGTCTGCTTTTT
>DATBNH010000149.1:0-2604 GCA_036554405.1 Cellvibrionaceae bacterium
TATCGGCACCGGCGTTGAGCATGGTGCGAATATCTTCAATCTTGCGAATGCCACCGCCCACGGTAAGGGGAATAAACACCTCGGCGGCAATTTGCTCTACGGTGTGAACGGTGGTGTCGCGGCCGTGATGGGTGGCAGTTATATCGAGAAAGGTAATTTCATCGGCACCGGCCTCGTTGTAGCGCTTGGCAATTTCTACCGGGTCACCGGCATCGCGGATATCCACAAACTGCACGCCTTTGACTACACGGCCGTTGTCTACATCAAGGCAGGGAATAATTCGCTTGGCAAGTCCCATGGCTTAGCTGGCCTCGTCGCAGTAGCGCTGGGCTTCGGCTACATCCAGCGTGCCCTCGTAAATAGCGCGCCCGGTAATGGCGCCGGAGATACCCGCAGCACGGGCAGCGCACAGGGCGCGAATATCGTTCATATCGGTAATACCACCCGAGGCGATAACCGGAATACTGGACGCTTGCGCCATGGCCACGGTGGCGGCCACATTCACGCCCTGCATCATGCCATCGCGGGCGATGTCGGTATAAACAATGGCGCTAACGCCATCGGCCTCGAAACGCTTGGCCAGGTCGGTGGCCTTTACGTCCGATACCTCGGCCCAGCCGTCGGTGGCCACCAGGCCGTCTTTGGCATCCAGCCCCACAATAATATGGCCGGCAAACTGGCGGCACATATCGGTGACGAACTCAGGCTCTTTGACCGCCTTGGTGCCAATAATCACATAATTTACCCCAGCGCTCAGGTAGTACTCGATAGTCTCGGCGCTGCGAATGCCGCCGCCAATCTGAATGGGCAAATTCGGGTAGGCCTTGGCAATGGCGGTGACCACATCGCCATTAACCGGCTCGCCGGCAAAGGCGCCGTTTAAATCCACCAGATGCAACCGGCGGCAACCGGCCTCGACCCATTTGGCCGCCACGGCCACCGGCTCGTCAGAGAACACGGTGGAGTCATCCATCAGGCCCTGACGCAGGCGCACACATTGGCCGTCTTTTAAGTCGATGGCGGGAATTATCAGCATGCTAAAACTCTCTCTTCTCGGGTATTAGGGTTTGCCATTCCAGCGCACAAAATTGTGCAGCAATTGCAAACCTGATGTGTGGCTTTTTTCCGGGTGAAATTGCACGGCAAACAGATTGTCTCGCCCGGTTGCCGCACAAAAATCGACGCCGTAGTGGCAACTGCCTAACACCTGTTCGGGGGGCAGGGCATCCACATAAAAGCTGTGTACAAAATAAAAGCGGCTGTTGTTTTCAATGCTTGCCCACAAAGGGTGCGGCGATTGTGCCACCTGATTCCAACCCATATGCGGCACTTTAAGAGTAACGCCTTGCTCTTGCAGGTTGTTGCCAAAAAATTTGACCTGACCGGGCAACAGGTTGATGCAATCGGTGCCGCCGCTCTCTTCGCTGTGGGTCATGAGCGCTTGCATGCCCACACAAATGCCCAGCACTGGTTTGCCGCTGGCTACTTGTTGTTTAAGCAAGGTATCAAAACCCAGGCGGCGAATTTCGCCCATGCAATCGCCAATGGCGCCGACACCGGGAAAGATAACCCGATCGGCCGCTTGCACGAGTGCAGGATTGTCGGTAACCACCACTTGCTGGTCGCACACCTTGCCCAGGGCACTGGCCACCGAGTGCAGGTTGCCCATGCCGTAGTCAATTACCGCTACTGTTTGCGTCATAGCTGTTCCTTACAAACCTGACTGGCGCTTACAAGCTGCCTTTGGTGGACGGCATAATGCCCGCCATGCGCGGGTCTTGCTCCAGCGCCATACGCAGCGCACGGCCAAAGGCCTTAAACACGGTTTCTATCTGGTGGTGAGCGTTCTCACCGCGCAAACTGTCCACATGCAGCGTCACCTGGGCATGATTGACAAACCCCTGGAAAAACTCCCAAAACAGCTCGGTATCAAAGTGGCCGATGCGCTTTTGGGTAAAGGGGATTTTCATAATCAAGCCTGGACGGCCCGAAAAATCGATAACCACTCGCGATAGTGCCTCGTCCAGCGGCACATAGGCGTGACCGTAGCGGCGAATGCCTTTCTTGTCGCCCACCGCTTTGGCAATGGCCTGGCCGATGGTGATGCCGATATCTTCCACCGAGTGGTGATCGTCAATATGGGTGTCGCCCTTGCAGATTACCTTGAGGTCAATCATGCCGTGGCGGGCGATCTGGTCCATCATGTGTTCCAGAAAGGGCACGCCGGTATCAAACTCGCCACAGCCGGCGCCGTCGAGATTCAACTCGACGCTTATTTGGGTTTCGAGGGTGTCGCGGTTGACCTCGGCTTTACGCTCAGACATGGTTTTCTCCAGCAGCACAAACGGGCTTGGGGGACGGTGCGCGAATTATATCGGCAACCGGGCGGGAATTCACGGATTCAGTGCATTCGATGCGGTTCCAATTGCACAGCTTCAATACGCGAGCCCAACATAACTACCCGGCCCTGATAGCGATCCTCGCCGGTGGCAGTAAATTCAAAGTAAAACGAGCGCCACAAACACAGGCGGCCATCACTGGCGCGTTTAATCCACAGGCGGCGCAGGTAGACGCTTTGGTCGAGCATTTGCACCTGCATTTGCA
>DATBNH010000154.1:0-7271 GCA_036554405.1 Cellvibrionaceae bacterium
ACATCGCGCACCAGCCCCAGCACCCGCGAAGTCATGGTCATAGTGCTGACGCCACCACTGGCGCGCAGCAAACCGCGCCGCGCTGGCACCGGATTATCCCCGCCTTGTTGTTGCTGCTCTGTCACCCGCTGATCCCGCCCAATTCACTGTGCTGGCCATTATCCACATTCGGTGGTGGTTTTGACAGATCGGCCTGCGCTAATGCAAATGGGGCTTGACTTAGCAGCTCCACACGAATACTGTATATAAAAACAGTACTCAACAAGGTAATTAAACGGAGAAAGTCGTTATGGCCGTAATCGCCGTCTGGAAATGTGATCGGGATGGAACAATGTTTGATGATAAAAAAGCCGCCGAGGCGCACGACAAAATGCTGGAGCTGGCAGCCAATATCACCAGCTTGATCGAGGCCGAGGTGCCCGATATCAACGAGCGTCACAGCGAGGCCATTGGCCTGTTGCTGGCGGGCAAAAGCGACCTATTGGCCCGCGCCTGCAAGGGCAAACCAGAGCTATTACTGGAAGAGGCCGAAGACAATCGCGTTACCCCGCTGGTGGCCAACCAGTAATTTCAACGACCTTTGCTTCACCGGCAGGCGGCACCCCACGGCCGCCTGCCTGCGCCGGATGGCTCTCTCACCACGGCCATCACCCACACGGCGTATCGGGGTAGTACACCGCTTCCACAAGTGCTTCCCCTTGTTTTGCCGCCGCACTCCCTCAACGGTGTGGCGGCTTTTTTGGCTCTTGCCACAATTGATCATATTTCCTCAGCAGTCTGCCCTTATTACCGCACCCCCCTGCCCTATTTAAAGCGCTTAATCTCTCCTACACCAGGAGAATTTTCTATGAAAAAAGCCGCATTGACACACACTCTACCCATTGATCTGCCACATTCAGCACACTTGTCCATAGAGTCCCGGCTGGAAGATAGCCTGCTCCCCCAGCCACACAAAGGCACCCGCGAGCAAGCCCACCAGCTGCGACGGCTGTGGCGCAACAACCGCCAACAGTTGCGGCTGACCGCTGACGCTAAAAGCAACATTCCACCAAACGTAAACTCACGCTATTTACCGGTCTATTTTGCCATCGGAGACGATCAGCCAGATGCTTCCAGTCAGCGCTCGCTCAGAATGCTGGGCTTTTACCTCTGCCAGCACCCCACTATGGCTATTCGCCTCGATGGTTATGCCGATCCACGCGGCACCGATGAGTACAACAATGTGCTTGCGCACTACCGTGCGCAAGCCGTGGCCGACTTACTCATAGCCTCCGGGGTTGATACCACACGCATCACCTGCCACAGCCACGGCGGCGGATTAACCTTGCCTGAAGAAGAGCATCAGCTTTGCGCTGCACAACAACTTGCCCAGGAGCGACGGGTAGAAATTCGCCTTGGCACTGCCGCCTGCAAACAACCCCTGCATTGATTTGCTCCACCCTCATTGGGCAGCCTCGCTGCCCTTTTTTATGGCAACACCCCACAATTAACAGCGCCTGCCAGATGCAGTTTCGCCAGCGCTGGGCTATCATGGCCACCTTTCCCGTTAACTCATCTACAAACACAGGCAGCGCCATGACCAAGATTCGCTGGGGCGTGCTCAGCACGGCCAAAATTGCCCGAGAGTATGTCATTCCCGCCATTAACGCCTCCACCTTGGGCGAAGTGATCGCCACCTCCTCGCGCCGCGAAGGCCAGGCCCAGGCAGAGGCTGAAAAGCTCGGCATTCCCCGTTATTACGACAGCTACCAAGCCCTGCTAGATGACCCGGATATAGACGCCATATACAATCCCCTACCCAACCATTTGCATGTACCCTGGTCGGTCAAGGCCATTGAAGCTGGCAAGCATGTACTGCTGGAAAAACCCGCAGGCCTCAACGCCGCCGACTTAGAGCCCCTAATGGCGGCGGCCGCTCGCCACCCCGAAGTAAAAGTGATGGAAGCGTTTATGTACCGCTTTCACCCCCAGTGGCAGACAATTTTAAAGCTCTGCAAAGACATAGGCCCCATACGACACATCCAGGCCATGTTCAGTTACAACAACCGCGATGCCGACAATATTCGCAACAGTGCTGCCATGGGCGGCGGAGCGTTAATGGATGTGGGCTGCTACGGCATCTCGCTGGCACGCCTGGTGTTTGGCAGCGAACCGTTGCGCGCTATGGGCTTGCTGCAAAAGCTCGACGGCTACGAGGTCGACTGTATTACCAGCGGCCTGCTGGAATTTGCGGACGGTTTAGCCAACTTCACCTGCTCCACCAAAACTGAGCCCGGCCAGTGGGCGGATATTCGCGGTGAGAACGGCTGCATTCGCCTGTCGCCGCCGTTTAATCCAACAGCCACCAACGCCGTCCATATCAACGTTAAACGCCACGATGTCAGTGAAGAGATAATAATTCCCGCCACCAATCAATACGGCTGTATGACCGATGCCTTTGCCCGGGCCATTCTGGATAACAAATCGGTGCCCACACCGCTTACCGATGCCCTGGAAAATATGCTGGTGATTGATGCCTTATTTAAAAGCGCCGAGGAAAACCGCTGGGTCAACGTTAGCGGACACTAGTGACAAACTGAAACTGTGAGCATCATCGAACACTCGCAATCTAAGGAGATTTTGTGAAGAAAATTGTAGTCGTCGGCGGTGGTGCTGGCGGATTGGAACTTGCCACCCGGCTTGGGCGCAAGCTCGGACGTAAACACAAGGCGCATATTACCCTGGTTGATCGCAACACCACCCATGTGTGGAAACCGCTGCTGCACGAAATCGCTGTGGGCACTATGGATGAAGGGGTAGATGCCGTCAGCTATCGCGCTCACGCTTTCGACAAAGGCTTTCACTTTCGCATCGGTACCCTCACTCATATTGAGCGGGCTGCCAAGCATATTGTGATGGCCCCCATGCGCGATGAAGACGGCGAAGAACTCTTGCCCGAAACCCGCATCGACTACGACATTCTGATACTGGCCATGGGCTCAGCGTCTAACGACTTCAATACCCCGGGCGTTAAAGACCACTGCATCTTTCTTGACAGCCCCACCCAGGCGCACCGTTTTCGCAACAAGCTATTGGGCAAATTCTTGCGTATTCAACGCTTGCCCGGCATTCGCGACACGGTCAATATCGCCATTGTTGGCGCCGGTGCTACCGGTGTTGAGTTGTCCGCCGAGCTGCACCACGCCGTGGCCAAGTTTCACACCTACGGTTTCAGCGCTATCAGTAATGATCACCTCAATGTCACCCTGGTGGAGGCGGGCCCGCGCATTCTGCCCGCCCTGCCCGAGCGCATTTCTGCCTCCGCCAATGCGGAGCTGGCGCGCATGGGCGTCAAGGTTGAACTGAATACCCGCATTACCCGCGCCACCGGTGAGGGGCTTGAGACCAGCGACGGGCGGCTCATTGAAGCCGACCTAATGGTCTGGGCCGCTGGGGTCAAGGTGCCCGATGCCTTAAAAAATATCGGTGGCATCAACACCAACCGTATCAACCAGATACCGGTAAACCCCTACTTGCAAGTGAAAGGGGCACCTGAGATTTTCGCCATTGGCGATTGCGCCGAGTTTATTCAAAACGGCACCCCGGTGCCGCCGCGCGCGCAATCGGCACACCAAATGGCCAACACCTGCTACCAGAATATTTGCGCTGAAATTAATGGCCGCACCCTGAAGGTGTTCCGCTACAAGGATCACGGCTCACTAGTGTCGCTATCGGGTTATTCTACCGTGGGCAGCCTGATGGGTAATTTAGGCCGTGGCTCGCTGTTTATTGAAGGGCGATTGGCACGGCTGGTGTATGTATCTCTTTATCGCATGCACCAGATTGCCATTCACGGCTACATGAAAACCCTGTTGGTGATGCTCTCGGGCAGCATTAACCGCTGGCTCAAGCCCCGCTTGAAGTTACATTGATTGTTGACAGCTAAAGCCTCGCTGCCTAGGATGCTCAGCTCTTATTGTAAGGACCGAACATGCTGCCGTTTCACCGCGTTGTTGCCGATGACTTTACCGCCGTAAACGAGCTGATAATTCGCCAGCTCTACTCCGACGTGCCCCTGGTAGAAAACATCGGCCACTATTTAATTGAAGCCGGTGGCAAACGTCTGCGTCCGCTGCTGGTAGTACTCACCGCCAAAGCCTTGGGCTACAGCGGCAAGCAACACCTGGATCTGGCGGCGATTATCGAGTTTATTCACACCGCCACCTTACTGCACGACGACGTGGTGGATACCTCTACCCTGCGCCGTGGTCGCCCTACAGCCAATGCCGAGTGGGGCAATGCGCCGAGCGTGCTGGTAGGAGATTTTCTCTACTCCCGCGCCTTTCAGATGATGGTCGCCATCGGCAACATGGACATAATGACCATCTTGTCCGATACCACCAACACCATCGCCGAAGGCGAAGTGCAGCAGCTGGTTAACGCCCGCGATCCGAGCTTGAGCGAAGCCAACTACCTTGAGGTGATCGATAAGAAAACCGCCATCCTGTTCAGCGCCGCATGCGAAGTGGCGGCAATACTCACCGGATGCACCGACAGCCAGCGTCAAGCACTGAAGCGCTACGGAATGGCCGTGGGCACCGCCTTTCAACTGGTGGATGACGCGCTGGATTACGAGGGCGATGCCGAAGCGTTAGGCAAGAATGTGGGCGACGATCTGGCCGAAGGCAAACCCACCCTGCCGCTGATTTACGCCATGACCCAGTGCTCTGAAAGTGAGCGCACGCTTATTGAAAACGCCATTAAAAATGGCGATGCCAGCAATTTAAACGACATTATTGCCATCGTTCATCGCACCGGGGCCAGCCGCTACACCCTGACCGCTGCCGAGCGCGCCGTGGTGCGTGCCGAGGCCGAACTCACAGCCCTGCCCGACAATAATTACCGCCAGGCCATGGCCGATATCGCCCGCTTTGCGCTGGAGCGCAGTTATTAGATAGATAACTCTAATCTATGGAGTGAGCTGGATTTTCTAGACGGAACCGTCGGTAGCATGGATGCTACCGTCGAGCGTACAAGGACGTATTCACAGCGTGTTCCGGCCACAAATCCAGCTCGCTCTTCGCAAGAAGAATGTCGATTGTGTATTGATTGAAAAGGCTGTTAGTCGTTTTTAGCTGCTCCCTGGCGCCTGAATTACCGGCATCCATGCATTACAAAAGCCACCAACTGATCAATCATTCGTCGCAATTGAGTCATTCCAAGGTGATAACCCGCTAGACAAGCGCGGTACACTCGGTAGAATGTGCCCCTTTGCGGCCCCACAGGCTGTTCGGTTTCACTACACAGAGTTCACACCATGACATCATTTGTCCAGCAAAGCTCATACAATCTGGAAGAGTTGCTCGAGTGCGGGCACGGCCGCCTGTTTGGCCCGGGTAACGCCCAGCTTCCTGTCCCCAATATGCTCATGCTCGACCGCATTGCCCATATCAGCGAAACCGGCGGCGAGTTTGGCAAAGGCGAGATTATTGCCGAGCTGGATATTCACCCGGATCTGTGGTTTTTCCAATGTCACTTTCCGGGTGACCCGGTAATGCCGGGCTGCCTGGGTCTGGATGCCATGTGGCAGCTGGTGGGCTTCTTTCTGGCCTGGAAAGGCAACCCCGGTCGCGGTCGTGCCCTGGGCTGTGGCGAGGTGAAATTCACCGGGCAAATTCTGCCCACCGCCAAAAAGATCACCTACCATATTAATCTTAAACGCGTCATCGAACGCAAGCTCATTATGGGTATTGCCGATGGTCGTGTTTCGGTAGACGGTAAAGACATCTACTTTGCCAAGGATTTGCGCGTAGGCCTGTTCTCCAACACCGATTCCTTTTAAACAAACAAGGCACTAAGCGCTAGACTTACAGTCGAAAAGCGTCTGCAGCCCATAGATGTGTCGCCTGTCTGTGGCATAATGCCGAGCAATCGATACTTTTACGCCAAAGGCTGAGTAATATATAAGAGGTAGCCTATGAAACGAGTTGTAGTTACTGGCATGGGCATAGTGTCCTGTCTTGGTAATGATAAAGCCACCGTGATTGACGCTCTGCGTGAGGGTCGCTCTGGCATTACCCGGCAAGCCGCCTACGAAGAGCTGGGTTTTCGCTCACTGGTAGCAGGCTCTGTGGATATCGATCTGCAAGAGCACATTGATCGCAAAATTCTACGCTTTATGGGCGATGCGGCCGCATTTGCCTATATCTCCATGGATCGCGCCATTGCCGATTCCGGTCTCAGTGAATCCGAAGTTTCCAACGATCGCACCGGCATTATTATGGGTTCCGGCGGCGCCTCGTCACAAAACCTGGTGGAAGCGGCAGACATTCTGCGCAGCCGTGGTCTCAAACGTATTGGGCCCTATCGCGTCACCCAAACCATGGGCAGCACCACCAGTGCTTGTCTGGCCACCCCGTTTAAAATCAGGGGCGTTAACTACTCTATTTCCTCGGCCTGTGCTACCAGCGCGCACTGCATTGGCAACGCCATGGAGCTGATTCAACTGGGCAAGCAAGATGTGGTTTTTGCCGGTGGCGGCGAAGAAGAGCACTGGTCTCTGACCTGCCTGTTCGATGCCATGGGCGCGCTGTCGACTAAGTACAACGACACCCCGGATAAAGCCTCACGCGCATACGATGCCGGCCGCGATGGCTTTGTCATCGCCGGTGGCGGCGGCTGCCTGGTACTGGAAGAGCTGGAACACGCGAAAGCCCGCGGCGCCAAAATTTATGGTGAGCTGGTGGGCTATGGCGCCACCTCCGACGGCTACGATATGGTCGCACCTTCCGGCGAAGGTGCCGAGCGCTGTATGCGTCAGGCTCTGGCCATGATTGAGGGCGATATTGATTATATTAACTCCCACGGCACCAGTACCCCGGTGGGCGATCTGGCAGAACTCAAAGCCGTGCGCAGCACCTTTGGCGATAATATTCCCGCCATCAGCTCCACCAAGTCGCTCACCGGCCACTCCCTGGGCGCCACCGGCGTGCAAGAGGCCATTTACTCGCTGCTGATGATGGAAAACAACTTTATCTGTGCCTCCGCCAATATCGACGAGCTCGACCCAGAAGCGGCCACTGTGCCCATTGTGCGCCAGCGGCAAGACAATGTGACCCTGAACCGGGTGCTGTCTAACAGCTTCGGTTTTGGCGGCACCAACGCCTCACTGGTGTTTCAGCGCTTTAACGATTAACGCGCATTGCCATTAATAAAAAACCACCGACCGGGCAACTGGTTGGTGGTTTTTTTTGGCCTGGAAGAACGAAGAACGAAGAACGAAGAACGAAGAA
>DATBNH010000160.1:0-3286 GCA_036554405.1 Cellvibrionaceae bacterium
GGAAATTTTTTCAATTTCATCGTCAAACAATTCTACCCGCACCGCTTCCAGGTCGGAGTCGGCCGGATAAATATCAATCACATCGCCACGCACCCGATAAGTAGCCCGATGGAAGTCCATATCGTTGCGCGTGTATTGCAACTCGGCCAGACGGCGCAAAATCTGTCGTTGATCGACTTTATCGCCCCTCACCAGATGCAAAATCATTTTCAGGTAAGAGTCAGGGTCACCCAACCCGTAAATGGCCGACACCGTTGCCACCACAATAGCGTCTTTACGCTCCATTAATGCCTTGGTGGCCGATAGACGCATTTGTTCAATGTGATCATTAATAGAGGCATCTTTTTCAATAAAAGTATCCGACGAGGGTACATAGGCCTCGGGCTGATAATAATCGTAGTAAGAGACAAAATATTCAACAGCGTTGTTGGGGAAAAAATCCTTAAACTCACCGTACAGCTGCGCCGCCAGGGTTTTATTGTGAGCCATTACCAGCGTCGGCCGCTGTGTCTGGGCAACCACATGGGCGATGGTAAAAGTTTTACCGGAGCCGGTGACCCCGAGCAGGGTCTGATGCGCAAGCCCTGACTCTATGCCCTCTACTAATCCGGCAATAGCAGCGGGTTGATCGCCTGCGGGTTGATAGTCACTTTTTACGGTAAATTTTTCGCCCATGATTTCTTGCTCACCTTTTGCACACAATAGCCTCTGCCGGATTGACAGAACCTGACAATATACCAGAGCATCAGGGTGCAAAGTAATCGACTTACCTATTTTGTGGACAGGTGTTAAGGTAAAGTACGATAACAGCGGTAACTTACCGGCACGGCCTGATCACTATTTAAGGCCTACCGTATATGATCGCTACGAGCATTAGCGATAAGGAGATTTTATGAGCGGCTATCGCACAGAAGCAGACAGTATGGGTAGCATACAAGTGCCCGACAGCGCGCTTTACGGTGCGCAAACCCAGCGCGCGGTGGATAATTTTACCCTCGGTGGTGGCCCCTTACCTGCACCACTGATCAAGGCAATAATCGCAATCAAACGCGCTGCCGCCAGTGCCAATGCCGAACTCGGGCAACTGACCAACGAGACGGCCAAGGCTATTATCCAGGCTTGCGATAAGATCGGTACCGATGAACTTGTCCAGCAGTTTCCGGTAGACACCTTCCAGACAGGCTCCGGCACCAGCAGTAATATGAATGTCAACGAGGTACTGGCACACCTGGCATCAGAACTGCTGGGAGACAGCGTTCACCCCAACGATCATATTAATGCCTCCCAAAGCAGCAATGATGTTTTCCCAAGCGCTATTCGTGTTGCCACCGCGATTGAGATTACCACTCGCCTGCTGCCTGCCCTCGCCCATTTACAAGCGCAGATTCGCAACAAGACTGAAACCGTGGGTCATATTGTCAAAACCGGCCGCACCCACTTGATGGACGCCATGCCGGTCACCTTTGCCCAGGTACTCGGCGCCTGGGCCGATCAAATTGACGCCAATCAGCGGCGCCTTGATCAACAGTTGGAGGAATTGTTAGCCCTGCCTCAGGGCGGTACTGCCGTGGGCACAGGTATTAACGCGCACCCGGATTTTGCCGGGCATTTTAACCAAGCCCTGGCCCGCCATACCGGCTTGGCGTTCAGGCCCACTGCCAATGCCTTTACCAAGATCGGTGCCCAGGACGATTTGGTGGCGCTGTCCGGCACCCTCAAAACCACTGCCGTCAGCTTGATTAAAATCGCCAATGATCTGCGCTGGATGAACTCCGGCCCCTTGGCGGGACTCAGCGAGATCACCCTACCCGCGCTGCAACCCGGCTCCTCAATTATGCCCGGCAAGATCAACCCGGTGATTCCCGAAGCCGTGCTGATGGCCAGCACGCAAGTAATAGGCTACGACACTGCGGTCACTATCGCCGGGCAGTCGGGCAACTTTGAGCTAAATGTTATGCTGCCGCTTATGGGCACAAATCTGCTGACCAGCATCAACTTGCTCAGCAACAGCGCTCACAGCCTGGCCGACAAAGCCATTAGCGGGTTTACTGTTAATCAGACCAATATCGACCAGCCCCTGGCACGCAACCCCATTTTGGTGACTGCGCTTAACACCGAAATCGGCTACACCAAAGCCGCTTCGATTGCCAAGCAGGCCTATGCGGAGGGCCGTGATATTATCGATGTGGCGGCCGAACAGACCACTATTCCCCGAGAAGCCCTGGCAAAGTTGCTGAATCCAGCCAAGCTCGCCAACCCGGGCAACAACGTCTAGAGGACCATAAGCTCTACTGGACACCATACTATAGTGAGATAGTCTATGCGCCAGTTGCCGCTTTGCCTGCTGCTTGTTTTCGCCCTGCCTGTTCTCGCTGAGCCAATGACAGTCTATGCCTATCAATTGGACTACCGGCTGGAGGCATCCGGAGAGGGCGATTACCAACGTTTGCTCAGCGTTTTACAGCAGCAGGGGCTGGCTTTTTCTCTGTCGGTATTACCGGTGCGGCGCGCCGTCCGAGCGTTGGACACGGAGATTCAAGGATGTATTTTCCCCGCCTCCATTAACGCCACGATTACCAGCCTGCCCCATATTGCGCAGTCCGGCCTGATCGCCAGTGCGGCTATCGACCGTATTAGCCTGCGTGTTTTCACCCGCACTGACAGCCCTGTTATCAGGCATCTAAGCGAGCTTGAAAACAAACATGTAGCGCTTTGGGATGGGCTGAATACCGACGCCTTGCTGGGTGATGTAGCCATTACCATCGAGCCCACCACTACCGAGGGGATTCGGGTGCGCATGCTACAGGCCCAGCGCCTGGACGCGATTGTGGGTTTTATGCCCGACGTGCTTATGGCCTCCGAGGCCCTCGATCTACCCCTGCCCCATTACCACGTGGAGCTGGCGTTGTTTGAAGACGAGGGTGCCAGTTTTGTCTGTATCGACACCCCCGTTAACCGTGCCTGGATTGAGCAGGCCAATCACTTGCTGCAAAACCTGAAAGACACCGGTCAGTTGCGACAAATTCTGAGCAAACATGCGAATATTATTGAGTAGTCAGACCGGGCAACATCTCCATAAAAATTTCTCCCAACCGGCGGGTGGCTGGGCCAGCCAGGTCCCGGTCGCTATACACCAGATGCATAGGCACTACCCGCTCGCTGCCCTCTACTACCGGTAGCCGCACCAGCGCCCCCGATGCCAGGTCGTCGGCCACATAGCCCAACGGCAGCCAGGCATAACCCAGTCCGCGTCGCACGGCCTCGTGGGAGGTGTGAACATGAGCCA
>DATBNH010000169.1:0-1980 GCA_036554405.1 Cellvibrionaceae bacterium
CTGGCGGCAATGTGTGCTGGTGCTGACCAAGAACCTGCAGAGCCGTTGATTATTGCCCAGGACCACGCCTGGGCACCCCTTGCCTTTGAAAACCAGCAGGGCGAGCCCCAGGGCTTGCTGGTGGATTTATGGCGGGCGGTGGGAAAGCACTTGGGCCGCGAGGTGGTGTTTGAGCTGGGTGACTGGCAGGCCGGTCTCGACCGGGTGCGCGACCAGCCCAACCGCATTCACGGCGGTTTGTTTCGCTCCGCCGAGCGTGCCGAGTATATGGATTTTTCGTCGCCGCTAATGCCGCTGCGCACCACCTTGTTTGTTAATCGCGTTAACGTTGGCCCCACCGTTATGGTGGCCCCCGACCTTGGCGATACGGCCGTGGGCACCACCGCTGGCGGTTATGAGCAAACCTTTTTGCGAGAAAACTACCCCGAGCTGACGCTCAGGCTCTACGATAACAATCAGGCACTGGTGCAGGCCGCCGCGCGCGGTCAGATTGATGCCTTTGTGGCCGATTATCCGGTGGGCATGTACTACCTGGACCGCTTTACCACGCCGGACCATTTTCATGTGCTGGAAGTGCTCTACCAACAGCCACTGCACGCCGCCGTAGCCAAAGGCAACAGTGAGCTGCTGGCAGAAATTGAACGCGGCCTGGCGATGCTGAGTGACGAGCAGCTCACCGCTATTACCCAAAAATGGATGCACAGCGAGCGCGTAGAAACGCTGCCGCCCTGGCTTTTGCCACTGCTGATTTTTCTGGTGGCAGTCGCCCTGTTGGGCGGCTTTGCCCTGCACTACCTAAGCCTCAAACGGCAGCTGGCACTGCAGGCCACCGAGCTACTGCAGCAAGCACAGCATCAGCGCCTGCTCACCGATAATATGACCGATTTTATCTGGACAGTAAGCCCCGATAACAAGCTCTCTTACGTGAGCCCATCGGTGGAGAAAATGCTGGGCTACACACCCGAGGAGCTGATCGGCCAGGAAATGACCATAGCACTCACCCCTGAGTCGGCCGCCGAAACCTACGCACTACAAACACGTATTATTGCCGCCGCCCAGCGCGATGAATATAAAGAGTTTATCGACCTCACCACCGATATGGCGCAGCGCCACAAAAACGGTACTATCGTCTGGACTGAGGTGATTATTCGCAGCTTTTTTACCCCGAGTGGTGACTTTGCCGGCGCCCAGGGTGCCTCTCGCGATATTACCGAGCGCATTGATGCGGAAAAGAATCTGCGCCAACTGGCCTCACTCGATCCACTAACCCAGCTGCCCAATCGCTGGCGCCTGCTGGAGGATTTGCAACAGGTCATCAGCCACTGCCGCCAGCATCACAGCTGGGGCGCGCTACTGTATATGGACCTGGATAATTTCAAGCAGTTTAATGATTACCAGGGCCACCTGGCAGGGGATCGGCTGTTGCGGATGATCGCTAAAGAACTCAACACCCATGTACCCGAAGGCGCCACCCTGGCGCGCTACAGTGGCGATGGTTTTATGCTGGTAGTGCCCGACTCCGGCAGCGACAAAGCAGCAGCACAAACCCAGGCCGAGGTACTGGCCAATAATTATTTGGCACAGCTCAGCCAGGAGTTTGATGTAAACGGTACAGTGTGCCGCTTGAGCAGCAGCATGGGTGTGGTGTTGTTTAACGGTAGCGAGCCGGATGCGGAAAAATTAATAAAACGAGCCAATCAGGCGATGCATCAGGCCAAGACTCAGGGACGGAATCGCTTTTATATTGACGGTTAAACCGGCAATTAAAATTATTGAATAATAAAATTTTTAAAACATACACACATAGATGTAGGTCAGATTAGCCTAAGGCGTAATCCGACACATTACACAGGCACAAAAAAAGCGAGCACGCGGGCTCGCTTTTTTTGTGCGGAGATAAAAATTACTCGGCGGCGCGTTCTTCCAGAATGGCTACCGCTGGGAGTACTTTACCTTCTACAAATTCCAAAAAGGCACCAA
>DATBNH010000181.1:0-3597 GCA_036554405.1 Cellvibrionaceae bacterium
ACGCCTGAGCTTTTGATAAAAACCGGTAATTTTTCGAGTATAAACCTTGCCATCCGCTTCGTAGAGATTAACGTAACGAATAGTCGGTTCAGCAGGAGGTGTTTTTGGATCATCGAGTGTATTAGGCAAGAGACCACCTTGATAGGACAGAACAAGCAGTCAAGTGTGCACGGCACACTTGACTGCGAAACCTGGGCTACTCGTCCTCGTAGTCCATAGATAAACTGTATACATAGGCTGCCAGCAAATGAATGCGGCTTTCTTTAAGTAGCTCTTTTTGCGCGGGCATTACACCATTACGACCAGCACGCAGGGTCTGGCGAATCTCACTGGGCTCGCCCCCATACAACCAGATATTATTGGTCAGATTAGGCGCACCCAACAGTTCATTACCCTTGCCTTCGGCCCCATGGCAGGCGACACAATTGCGGGCAAATAAGGCGGAACCCGCCTCGGCCTGCTCGGCATCGTGCTCGCGCCCATTGAGACTCAACACATATTCGGTAGTCTGGGCAATACCTTCTTCACCAATCACCGCGCCCCAGCTGGGCATCGCCGCTATCCGACCATCAATCAATGTGGTTTTAATCTGCTCGGGGCTTCCGCCCCACAACCAATCGTTATCGGTCAAGTTAGGGTAACCAATATTACCCCCGCCGTCAGAGCTGTGGCATACCGCGCAGTTGTTGCGAAACAGGCGCGATCCCATTTGCATGGCTTCAGGATCTTGCGCCAACTCGGGTATAGGGGTGTTGTTGTATTTGCCAAATTGCTCGGCATAAAGCGCATCAGCCTGTTGTTGATGACCGCGCAATTCACCCACCGATGTCCAACCTCTTAAACCGGGAAAAGACCCAAGCCCCGGATAAATCACCAGATAAACTGCCGAAAAAACAAATGTGGCAATAAACAGCTGAAACCACCAGCGCGGTAGCGGGTTATCGTATTCTTCAATGCCATCATACACATGCCCGGTGGTACGGTTTTCAGGCTCTTCATCATCGCGCACTGCCACTTTGCGATTGGCCAGCAAGACCCACAATACCAGCGCCAGGTTAATCAGCGTCAGGCTAATAATCCAAAGGCTCCAAAATGTACTCATAATTAATTCCGCCTTGCTACATCATCGGTTGATTGCGGTTGTTGTGTGTCAGGTTCGCTTTTCTCTGCGTCTGTAGTTTGCGACTTTTCAGCTTCGGTTTCATCGGCAAAAGGAAGCTTGGCGGCATCGTCAAAACGCTTTTTTCGACGAGGCGAGAATGCCCACCAACAAATACCGGCAAAGGCAACAGCTACAAGCACCGTGCTGATTGCCCCTAAAGTCCCCTGATCCATAAAATCACCGCTTCTCTTGCAGCAAGGTTCCCAGCTGCTGTAAATAAGCTACTACCGCATCCATTTCGGTAATGCCTTTAACGCGCTCACCAGCCCCGTCAATGTCTTCATCAGTATAGGGAACACCCACACGACGCAAGGCGCGCATTTTTGACTCGGTGTGCTTGCCATCCAACACACTATCGTACAACCACGGGAATGCCGGCATATTCGACTCGGGCACCACAATACGCGGGTCATACAAATGGACTTTGTGCCAGTCATCAGAGTAACGACCGCCTACCCGCGCCAGGTCGGGCCCGGTACGTTTGGAGCCCCATAAGAAAGGATGCTCGTAAATGTGCTCACCCGCTACCGAATAATGTCCATAGCGTTCAACCTCGGCGCGCAACGGCCGCACCATTTGTGTATGACACACATGGCAACCTTCGCGAATATAAATATCGCGCCCTTCCAGCTCAAGTGCGGGCAAGGGTTTTAAACCAGCTACCGGCTGGGTAGTTTCATCCAGGAAAAACTGAGGCACAATTTGCACCAGGCCACCAAAGCTTATGGCCACAATAATCAAAACCGTCATCAGGCCGATATTTTTTTCAACAATGTCGTGATGTTTCATAGTATTGACCCCTTAACCCGTTTGCGCTTGCGCGTTGGCTTGATCAATTGCCTCATGGTCGGCACGAACGGTGCGCCACGTGTTATAGGCCATTAACAACATACCGGAAAAAAACAGGAAGCCACCGATAAAGCGCACCAGATAACCCGGATAACTGGCCGCTACGGATTCAATAAAACTGTAGGTTAAGGTGCCATCATCGTTAAAGGCGCGCCACATTAACCCCTGCATAATGCCGTTCACCCACATTGAGGCGATATAAAGCACGGTGCCAATAGTAGCCAGCCAAAAGTGAACATTGATCCACCTGACGCTGTACATTTGCTGTTTGCCGAATAGCACTGGGATCAAATGGTAAATAGCACCAATAGAAATCATTGCTACCCAGCCCAACGCACCTGAGTGTACGTGGCCTATGGTCCAATCGGTATTGTGCGACAAGGCATTGACCGTTTTGATGGACATCATCGGCCCTTCAAAGGTAGACATACCGTAGAATGACAGCGACACTACTAAAAAGCGCAAGGTGGGGTCGGTGCGCAACTTATGCCAGGCACCCGAGAGCGTCATAATCCCGTTGATCATACCGCCCCAACTGGGCGCCAGTAGAATCAGACTCATCACCATACCTAGACTCTGCGCCCAATCGGGCAGTGCAGAATAGTGCAGGTGGTGGGAACCGGCCCAAATATAGATGGAGATCAGCGCCCAAAAATGCACGATGGATAGCTGATAAGAATAAATCGGCCGGTCCGCCTGTTTGGGTACAAAGTAATACATAATGCCCAAAAAGCCGGCCGTGAGGAAAAAGCCCACCGCATTGTGCCCATACCACCACTGAATCATGGCATCAGCGGCTCCGGAGTACGCCGAGTAAGATTTGAACAATGACACCGGCACAGCGGCACTATTGACCACATGCAACACCGCCACTGTTAAAATAAAAGCACCAAAAAACCAGTTAGCCACATAGATATGCGAAGTTTTGCGCTTAACAATGGTGCCGAAAAATACCAGCGCATAGGATACCCATACCAGGGTAATCAGAATATCAATAGGCCATTCCAGTTCGGCGTATTCCTTGGAGGAGGTAAGTCCCAGTGGCAGGGTAATAGCCGCGGCTAAAATCACCAGTTGCCATCCCCAAAAGGTGAAGGGAATCAACCAACCACCCCAGAGCTTGGCCTGGCAGGTGCGCTGCACTACATAGTAAGAGGTAGCAAACAGGGCGCAGCCACCAAAGGCAAAAATAACCCCATTAGTATGCAGTGGGCGCAGGCGACCAAAGTGGGTGTAAGGCTGCCAAATATCATTCAGCTCGGGCCAGTACAATTGGGCGGCGATTAATACACCGACACCCATGCCGACAATGCCCCAGACAATGGTCATAATCGCAAACTGACGCACCACTTTATAATTGTACAAAGCGTGATCGCCCGCCGCTAATGGGTTGCTACTCATAGGACCTTCCCTATTTGTTTAAACATTCTTTTAATATACATCTTATCGCACCCGTTGCTAAGAATGCCATCTCAACAACAGTAAATTAGCCGATAATTATTATGGGTATACTATGACAACAGCGGGCCACCTGAAAATCGGGCAGCCCGCTCAACCAAGAAAGGCAATTATAACCACAATAGCCT
>DATBNH010000157.1:0-7591 GCA_036554405.1 Cellvibrionaceae bacterium
ATCAAGAGGTGTTTTTGGAGTTGAACGCCGAGCTTTCGGAAGTATGGCCCAATATTACCGAGAAAAAAGAAGCCCCCGAAGATGCCGAGGAGTGGGATGGCGTTGAGGGCAAGCTGCAATATCTGGAGCGTTAACGCTCAGCTACTGTGCTCCGCCTACAAAAAAGCCGCGCTTAATGCGCGGCTTTTTTATGGGGTAGCTGAAGGGGGTGAGAAGTGTGGGAACAGCGGAACAGATAACGAAGAACGCTAAATGTAAAAGCCCAGAGCAGTAATGCTCTGGGCTTATTATGGTTTGGACTTGACTCGGGGGTGGGGCAGATCCAAATTAGTCAGACTTCCGTCATCCGTCATCCGTCATCCGTCATCCGTCATCCGTCATCCGTCATCCGTCATCATTATTGTTGGGTGACGAGGAGATTACCCAACCCTAACCCTACGCGCTAAATAAGCTTTCGCTGTTAAGGCCCTGGGTTTCGAGAATTGAGCGCAAGCGCCGCAGTGCCTCCACCTGTATTTGGCGTACACGCTCGCGGGTTAAACCAATGGCGTGACCCACTTCTTCCAGGGTGCTCACCTCATGACCGCGAAGGCCAAAACGACGGGCTAAGACCTCACGTTGCTTTTCACTTAAATCATCCAGCCAGTGATCGATATTGTTTTTCATATCGTCATCTTGCATCAGTGCCAGCGGGTCTGATTCATGAATGTCGGCAATGGTGTCGACTACTGTGCGGTCTGACGAACCGGCGATGGGCATGTCCACCGAAGTTACGCGTTCGTTCAGCCCCAGCATACGCTCCACATCGGCCACGGGCTTATCCAGCATGGTGGCAATTTCATCGGCGGTGGGCTCGTGATCGAGCTTTTGCGTCAATTCGCGGGCGGCACGCAGGTACACATTAAGCTCTTTGACCACGTGAATGGGCAGACGAATGGTGCGCGTCTGATTCATAATGGCGCGCTCAATGGTCTGACGAATCCACCAGGTGGCGTAGGTAGAGAAACGAAAACCGCGCTCGGGATCAAACTTTTCTACCGCGCGAATCAAGCCGAGGTTGCCCTCTTCAATCAGATCCAACAAAGCCAGGCCACGGTTGACATAACGGCGGGATATTTTTACCACCAGGCGCAGATTGCTTTCGATCATGCGCTTACGTGAGGCCTCGCAACCTTTCAGCGCAAGCCGGGAAAAGTACACTTCTTCTTCGGCGCTGAGCAGCGGTGAGAAACCAATTTCATTGAGATAAATCTGGGTAGCGTCGAGGGAAACATCGCTATCGCCCATGCGCTCAAGACTGCGCCTGGGACGTGTGGCACGTTTGGCAACGGCCGGGGTATCTTCATCAAGCTCTGCAACTTCTACCACGTCTGTGGTGTCGAGCATGAACTCATTGCGATCATCGGTATTATCCCTGGTTTGTATTGGCATATAGCCCCCTTATAATTTTAATCTCAACGCCGATAGTGAACTATACTGCACATCGGAGCTGCGCTTCGTTACAAACTTCCTGTCAGGGTTCACTCAATATCGTTAGCGCCGTGGTAAATACTGCAGGGGATCTACCGGTTTACCATCGCGCCTGATTTCGAAATGAAGCTTCTCTTTATCAGTACCACTAGAACCTAGTTCGGCAATTTTCTGTCCAGCTTTAACACTTTCGCCCTCAGTTACCAGTAGCAGGCGATTGTGGGCATAGGCACTTAAGAACATCTCGTTGTGCTTAATGATCAAAAGATTGCCGTAACCACGCAATCCGGTTCCGGCGTAGACCACCTGCCCATTCCCGGCTGCAACTACAGGCTGTCCCAATTTACCGCCGATATCAATACCTTTATTTAAGCCCTTATCGCTATTGAAACCAGAAATAACGTTCCCCGATGTGGGCCATTGCCAGCCGACAGGACCGGATTGGGTGGCTACCGACGCGGGGGGCTTAGGTGCAGGCGTTCTTTTTTCCGAACGGCTAGGGGTGGGCGCAGGCGCGGGGCGCGATGCCGGCCGAACCACTACCGGCGTGCGCGCGGCAGGCTGAGGTGTAGCGACAGGGCGTGTTTGGGGCGCGGGAGCTCGTGCCGCTGTGTTGTCAATATCCAGCCGTAAGCGCTGATCGGCATAGATTCGATAATGGTCGCCAATGCCGTTATGCCTGGCCAATTCACGGTAATCAAGATTATAACGCCAAGCGATGGAGTAGAGTGTTTCACCGGGAGAGACCTGGTGGGTCAAAATCTTTCGGCTGGGAGGCTGATCGCGATCCGCCACGGTAGCTGGCGGAGGCGACGCACACGCGGCCAGCATTAAAACGATCAATATAATTGACAATAAACCAAGGCTGCTTAATTGCTTGCCATCTTGCTGGTGCATTACGTGCCCCAAAACCTGGCCCGCATCTTTCGCCTACTTATGTAGTTTCGCGATTAACAACGGGGGTTTATTAAAAAATTATCTTAATTTTGGCGCCTTCAGGCACCGAAAAAAACCACTGCAACCGATTTCAGCGAATATAAACAAGCACAGCTTATTCACTTTCTTGCCAATGCAGCTGGCTGGCGCCGTACTCAACCAATATGACAACCAGTAATCCGATCAGTGCCAGCAGCACCACCCAGGCCACTTCTGGCTCATTCCCTACCAAGCTCTGATAGTGCCAGGGAGCTATATTTTTTTGCACCAGCGGAATCACCTGGCCGTGGCGGTCAACCATAGTGCTAACCACCTCTTTCCAGGGCCAGACAATCACCAGAGAGCCGGCCAGAAAACCGCTTAACAAGCCCAGCGTAAGCCGCTTATAGTGGCTTAGCAAAAACGATAGCACGTGGGAGAATAGCAACAAACCGGTGATGCAACCGGCAATAAAAACCCCGAGCACCATTAAATCCAGCTCGGTAATAGCACGCAGATAAACCGGGTACATGCCCATAATTAACAGCAAAAAACTGCCAGAGATCCCCGGCAGTATCATCGCGCATATGGCAATCATGCCCGATAAAAATACAGTGAAATGATTCACCGGCGTCTGCACCGGTTTCGCCACAGCCACTAACAGCGCAATCCCAATACCCAGCGCGAAAGTCAGCAACACACCTGTGCCGAAAGGTCTGAGCTCGCGCACTACATACCAGATAGACGCCAGGATTAAACCAAAGAAGAAACCCCACAACTGCAAAGGGTAGTTCAGCAATAAATGCGAGATTAGATGTGCCAGAAAGAAGATACTGCCGAGCACTCCGGCAAACAGTAATACCAGAAAAGTGCCATCAATATGCTGCCAAAAAACCCGCGGCCCCTGCTTGCACAGCATCAGCAACGCCATGGGCGTCAGCGATTTAAGGGCATTAATCAAGCGCTCGTAAATACCGGTAATAAAAGCAATGGTACCGCCAGAAACACCGGGCACCACATCGGCAGCCCCCATCAACACGCCTTTTAGTACTATTAATAGTGCACTTTTAGCCTCGCTCAAACTGCCCCCACTACTTCGCTGTGCCAGATAAAAGCGGCACAAAACGCACAGCTTCCAGCTTTTGGGTAACAAATTGGTCGCTATCGCCATCGCGCATTACCAGCTGTAAGGTTTGCTGATCGCCGCCTACCGGAATCACCAATACACCGCCAGGTGCCAGCTGTTGCTTCAGTTCCTCGGGAATATACTGGGGGGCAGCAGTGCTCAATATGGCATCGAAAGGGGCTTTTTCGGGCCAGCCAAAGCCGCCATCGGCGTGACTCAACTGTACATTGCGCAGGCCCAGTTCGCGCAGACGAATACGCGCCCGATCTTGCAGGGGTTTAATGCGCTCGACGCTGTAAACCTGTTCGGCCAGCTGGGCCAGCACCGCCGTTTGGTAGCCAGAGCCGGTGCCCACTTCAAGCACCCGCGTCAGCTTACCGCCGGCAGCGGCCAGTAAAATCTCGGTCATCCGGGCGACAATATAGGGTTGCGACAGGGTTTGGCCAAAGCCGATGGGCAGCGCCGAATCTTCATAGGCACGGTTCGACAGAGCCTCATCCAGAAACAGATGGCGGGGGGTATTGCGTATCACGTCCAGCACGCGAAAATCGGCCACACCCTGATCCATCAAACGCTGTATTAATCGTTCACGAGTGCGCTGGGACGTCATACCCACACCCTCTACAAGCAAATTACTCACCCGTCACCCCTGTTGATATTTTTTAGCCGGCCACAAGGCTGCTTTTGTGAACACGATTTTTGTGGACACTATAGCATAATTTATTCGCCGCTCACCTGCGATGGACCCATGGGTGGCAGTGGCATCAGGGCATAGACCAAGGCTGTGGCAAAGGCGCCGGCAGGCAGGGTGAAATCCAGCTGTAAGTCAGCATCGAGCCACTGCCAGCTAAAGTCACCGGGCATTAATACCAGGCTTCTTGTCTCCTGCTTGAGCCCGGTGAACTCCATGGCATCGGCCCAGCTCTGCCAGGGTTCCAGTGCCGCTTGCATTATGCTGAGCGCCTCATCGGTAAAGGGCGGGCGCCCCCTGCCCCACAGTGGGCCGGTAGGATACATTTTGCCGTCGGCTGCCACATGGGGTTGATCGCCATTGAGGCAGGTCTGCCAGCTGTCATTGCGCACCCGAAGATCCAGCACCTGATTAAACAGCCAGGCGCGGGCCGCCGACAGGGCGAAGGATTTTTTCTGGCGATGTTTAATCACTTGCCCGCCCACTAACCACTGCTCGGCCAACACCAGGTTACTGGCGCTGCGGCCGAAGCGCTGGGGACCAAAATAGTTAGGCGTGCCCGTGAGCTTTAGCAGATTCAGCCGCGCTTGAATAACTTCGCGATCGCCGCTTACCTGGCGCAAGCGAATACAAAAACGATTGCCAGTATGTTGTCCACGGCGCAGCTTTTGGCTGTGGCGACTCACCGCTAACAGTTGTACTCCCGGGCGGTTCAGCTCACGCCAATCGGGTTCAGGGCCTTTGGGCAGATACACACTGAACCACTGGCGGGTAATGGCGTGGCGATCTTTAAGGCCCGCGTAACCCACATCGTTTTCCTTTACCCTTGCCAGGGTGGCAATCTCTTTAGCCAGCCAGCCGGTGTTTTCGCCGTCTTTTTCAATGTGCAAAAACACGTGCTCGCCGCTGCCACCGGGGGTAAAACCCGCTTGTTCATCCACAAAAAAATCGGCGTTATGCACCCGAAAGCCCGCATTCATCACAGGCTTACCCAAGGGGCTCGGGAAATCCAGCGTAAAATCAGTCAATGCTTGGGCTCCAGCAACACTATTGCCTGTGCGGCTATGCCCTCTTCACGCCCGGTAAAGCCAAGCTTTTCGGTGGTGGTGGCTTTAACATTAATGCACTCTGGAGCCGTGTTCAGGTCGTGGGCGATGGCCGCACGCATAGCGGTAATATGGGACGCCATTCTCGGCGTCTGGGCAATAATGGTCATATCGGCATTGACCAATTGCCAGCCGGCCTTGAGCACTTTGCGGTACACCAAGCGCAGTAAATCGCGGCTATTAGCGCCTTTGTATTGGGGGTCGTTATCGGGAAAGTGCTGGCCAATATCACCCAGCGCCACCGCACCTAACAGGGCATCGGCCAAGGCGTGCAGCAGCACATCGCCATCGGAATGGGCGATCAGCCCCTGGGTGTGAGGTATGACCACGCCGCCGATAACTATTTTGTTGCCGCTGCCAAAGCGGTGTACATCGTAACCCTGGCCAATTCTCACACAATACCCTCTTTTGCCTGTTGCGCCAGAATCATCTCGGCAAAGGCGAGATCTTCTGGATGAGTGATTTTAATATTATCTACCGGGCCTTTGATTACGGCGGGCTTAACACCGTGGTGCTCGGCGGCACTGGCTTCATCGGTTACCGCAATACCGGCTTTGAGCAAGCTACTTAGCCACTGGTGTAAATCGCCAACACGAAACAACTGCGGCGTTTGCGCCGTCCATAACAGTTGCCGATCCACGGTGTGATCAATCACCCCATTTACCACCGATTTAACGGTCTCACTCACCTGCCTCGCTAAAATAGCGCCCTGGTGTTGTTCCGCTGCCCCCAGTAAATCAAGCAGCGCCTGGGGCCGGATGCAAGGGCGAGCGGCGTCGTGCACCATCACCCAATCGGCGGCAGTTGCCTGGCTCAACAAATGTGTTAATGCGCATCTGACCGACTCGGCGCGTTCGGCACCGCCAGTAACAGTGGTGATCCGATCATCATCGGCATAGATAGAGGCCGCCCAATGGCGGTCATTGTCTGCCAGCGCCACCACTACGCCGGCCAACTCCGGTATTTGCAACAGGCGGCCTAGGGTAGAGTCAAGCAGGGTTTTGCCATTTAACGGTAAATATTGTTTGGGAAGCTCTGCCCCCATACGAGCACCCTGCCCGGCGGCGGGAACCACAATCCAGAGGCGGGAGGGGCAGATGGCAGCAGGCATGGACACAATAATTAAGGCGCGGGGGAATCGTAAATCATAAAAAAGGTTTCGCCCTTTTTTATCATGCCCAAGTCATTGCGGGCGCGCTTTTCAATGGCGTTGTGGCCGCTCTTAAGGTCGTCCACCTCCACTGCCAACAGGCGATTGCGCTCGCGCTGACGTTCGTTATCGGCAAGTTGGATACTAATCTCGCGCTCAAGTTGCGCGCGCTCGGCAAAGCTGCCCTCACCGATCCAGAGCCGGTACTGCAAACCGAGCAGCATGATTGTGAGCACCACAAGTAGCCATTTCATAGGTGGCAGTTTATACGAGCCAAGCATGAGTGACTAGCGTCGAACGTCTGACGCTCGACGCCTGACTCACTTAAGCCTTGAATTCAGCACGGCCACGGTACTGCGCTTTATCGCCCAGTTCAGCTTCTATGCGCAGCAGACGGTTGTACTTGGCAACACGGTCTGAACGACACAGTGAACCGGTTTTAATTTGGCCGGCGGCGGTAGCCACAGCCAGATCGGCGATGGTGGTGTCTTCGGTCTCGCCCGAGCGGTGCGAAATAACCGCCGTATAGCCGGCATCCTGGGCCATTTTAATGGCATCCAGAGTCTCCGACAGCGAACCAATCTGGTTGAACTTGATCAAAATAGAGTTGCCGATACTTTTGTCGATGCCTTCTTTGAGAATTTTGGTATTGGTGACAAACAAGTCATCGCCCACCAGTTGCACTTTATCGCCCAATATTTTGGTGAGATACGCCCAACCTTCCCAATCGCTCTCGTCCAAACCATCTTCAATGGAAATAATCGGGTACTTGGCAGACAAATCAGCCAAATAGTCGCTAAAGCCTTCGGCATTAAAGATTTTGCCTTCACCGGCAAGATTGTACTGACCATCTTTATAAAATTCGGAAGCCGCGCAATCCAGCGCCAGAGTCACATCGTCACCCAAAGTGTAGCCAGCGTTGGCAACGGCAGTGCCGATAACATGCAAGGCTTCTTCGTTGGACGGCAAGTTAGGAGCAAAACCGCCTTCGTCACCTACCGCTGTACTCAGGCCTTTTTCGGTCAGGACTTTTTTCAGGGCATGAAAAATTTCAGCACCGGTACGCAATGCTTCAGCAAAGGTTTTAGCGCCCACAGGCTGCACCATAAACTCCTGAATATCCACATTGTTAT
>DATBNH010000213.1:0-1871 GCA_036554405.1 Cellvibrionaceae bacterium
AGTATAAAGCACCCTTATCGAGCATAGGCAGTATTTAGCACCCGTTTGCCCCTTGAGCTAAGAATCTTACCCGAAACCCCACACATAGTTAACTGCTTAGATCCCAACGGTAACAGTCAAGCTCGCACAGCTTGCCCTTAATTTTCCCGGTTCACAAATACTTCATGGCCTGCAAGGTCACCAGGCCCACCGTCATCGATAGGGGTGAGAGCAGCGTCGACAAGGTAATAACTTCACCGGCAAACTCTCCGTGATTCGACATTTGCTTGCTCATAACATACGCGGCCGCTGCAGTCGGGGTTGCACACATCAAAAATAACACACCCAGCGCTTCACCTCGAAACCCCAACATAACAGCAGCTATGCATATGGCAGCGGGCTGAACAATGAGCTTAATGAGTGAGGCGGCCGATATTTCAATGCCGTTGGCTCTAAAACTGTGCAAACGCAAACCGCCGCCAATACACAGCAGTGCCAAGGGCAGTGTGATTTTCGATAGCTTATTGATGGGCCCGCTGACCAAACCTGGCAGCTCAATCGAGAAATAAGAAAACAAAAGGCCCGCAACGATGGCGAGGATAAGTGGGTTCTTGCCAATCTTAATGACGGTGTTAATACCGGGCGTGGTCAACAGGCATACCGTTATAACGTTATACAGCACCGTCATTACCGCAATATACATCGCCGCTACCGGCAATACCGACTCGCCAAAGGCATTGACACACAAAGCCAAGCCCATAATCGCCATATTTCCACGAAAGGCGCATTGCGTAAACACGCCGCGTTTAGACGGCTCCACCACAAAAATACTGGCAAAGCGAATCACCAACACGCTGATGATGGTTGCCAGCACAGCAAACACAAGCAGCGATGTGTTTAAATATTGAATATCGGTATTTGAAACGCTGTAGAACAATAAACAAGGCAGGCAGACATTAGAAACCAACCGATTAGCCACACTCAAAAAGTGATCGTCAATTAGGCGAATACGTTTAAATATAACACCCAAGACAAGAATCACCACAACGGGGCCGGTGACTTGCAAGGCGGCATTAAGGTGGGCGAGAAACGACAAAAGATAATCCAATAGGTGAATAAAAAACGAGTTTAGCGCGAGTGGACAACTTTTACATCAAACAATGCGAATATCACTGATACGCCATATGAAAAAAATTAAGGCAGTGTGTTTGGCAGTGGTGCAACCCGCTTTTGCTCAGAACACCGTTCGCTGAGAATCAACGACCGTGCCCACCATTATCCCATTGATCTGATCTAAAACAGCACTGTAAACTCCCCCTTTTATCGGGCATTGCACATGCAAGCATTCCACCGCTTTAACCGCCTCTTTCCGCTTTGGGCCATTGCCCTTGGCGCCCTGGGCTTCTACTTTCCAGCGGGGTTTACGCCCCTGGCGCCGACTATTACCTGGCTGCTGGCGCTGGTGATGTTTGCCATGGGGCTGACGCTGTCGGGGGCGGATTTTCTGCGGGTGCTGCGCGAGCCCAGGCCCATTGCGGTGGGGCTTATCCTGCAATTTACGGTAATGCCTTTGGCGGCGCTGGCCGTTAGCCGGGCCATGGGCTTGAGCGCGGAGCTGACCACCGGCATGGTGCTGGTGGGCGCGACAGCCGGGGGCACGGCGTCCAATGTGATTACCTGGCTGGCCGCTGGGCGGGTGGCGCTATCGGTCTCCATGACGCTGGCCTCCACCCTGGTGTCTGTCTTGCTAACGCCACTCATCGCCTGGCTGCTGCTCAAAAGCTCGGTGGAGATCAACGCGTTGGGAATGCTGCTCAGCATCGCCAAAATAGTGCTCGCACCGGTGCTGTTTGGGGTGGTCGTCCACCATCTGTTTGCCCGCACCATTCAAC
>DATBNH010000214.1:0-2073 GCA_036554405.1 Cellvibrionaceae bacterium
CGATGGTAGAGATATTGAGCGCAGGCCCAGGCTTGCCGGTAAACAGCAGCCGGGCAATGTCCTTTTTAATGCCGATGGTGTGCGGATGCACCTCCACCCGTGGCTTATCGCCAGCAATGCTCGGGCAAATTTCCAGCATATGAGCACCCAACACTTGATCGGGCGCGCCAAAATGATAAGTATAATCCTCCATGAAAGAGGTGCCACCGCTTTTACCCTGGCTCATAACCTTCACAATGCGATTCATAGCCGCCGTTTTCCAGTCGCCCTCACCGCCGTAGCCGTAACCCTTGCTCATTAAGCGCTGGGTAGCCAGGCCGGGCAAACCGGTAAGTCCGGTGAGGTTTTCAAAACAATTGGTAAAAGCCTTAAAGCCGCCCTTTTCTAAAAAGCGCTCCATGCCCAGCTCCAGCCGCGCTTCGTTTTGTAACATGGCCAGATGTTCTGCATTATTCAGCAGGCTATCGGCAATGGTGTAATCTTGCTGATAGGTTTTTATTTGCGCGGCTATATCTGCATCGGTAACCGACTCGCAGCTGGCCGCCAAATCGCCCAGGCCAAAGGCATGGACCTCGTAGCCAAATTGAATTTGCGCCGAGACTTTATCGCCCTCGGTTACCGCCACTTGCCGCATATTGTCGCCAAAGCGCGCTACTTTTAAGTTGTGCGACTCATGCCAGCCCATAGCAGCGCGAATCCAATCATCAATTTGTGCCTGCACACGCGGATTTTGCCAGTGGCCCACCACCACCTTGCGCTCTTGACGCAAGCGGGTACCAATATAACCAAATTCACGGTCGCCGTGAGCGCTCTGGTTAAGGTTCATATAATGCATATTAATTTCAGCCCAGGGCAACTCGGCGCCAAACTGGGTGTGCAAATGCATATAGGGTTTGCTAAGCGCCTTAAGGCCAGAAATCCACATTTTGGCTGGCGAGAAAGTGTGCATCCACAGAATCAGACCCACACAGTTTTGATCGCTATTGGCCGCCTGACACACCTGTAAAATTTCCTCAGGTGTGGTTACTACACCTTTGGCAATCACTTGCGCACTCAGGGCATCGGCAGCAGTTAAGCCGGCGGCAATATTCTCGCTGTTATCGGCTACCTGCTTTAACACACCGGGGCCGTACAGGTGTTGTGAGCCTGTCACCAGCCAAATATTTTTTTCTGCAAAAATCTTCATAAACGCCTCATTTTTTTCGCGCGCTGATGCGCAATCAATTTTGTCCGTAGTAGGCATCTTTGCCATGCTTACGTAAATAATGTTTGTCAATAATGGCTTTTTTGAGCGCGCCCTGTGCTGGATTTATAGTGCGCGTCAAATAGGCCATGCGCGCAATCTCTTCAAGTAATACCGCGTGATACACACTTTTTGCGGCATCCACGCCCCAGGTGAAAGGCGCGTGACCAGCCACAATCACCATGGGTAATTCATCGGGGTTGCGCTCGCGGTAGCAATCGGTAATTTGTACGCCGGTTTCCTCTTCGTAATCGCGCGCTATCTGGTCGTCACTCATCACCGCGGTGCAGGGAATTTCGCCATAGGCAAAATCCGCATGGGTAGTACCAAAGCAGGGAATGGATAACTGCGCTTGCGCCCAGGCGGTGGCGTAAACAGAATGGGTATGGGTTACGCCACCAATGTTGGCAAAGTTTTTGTACAAATGAATATGGGTTTTGGTATCCGATGAGGGCCGCATTGTGCCTTCAACAATGGTGTTATCAAGATCAACCACTACCATGTCATCAACGGTTAACTTATCGTAAGACACGCCGCTGGGTTTAATGGCGATCACACCTAAATCGCGATCAATTTGCGAGACATTGCCAAAGGTGTAGACCACCAGGTTGCGCGTCTGTAATTCCATATTGGCCTCGTAGGCCTGGCGCTTTAACTCTTTGTAACTCATTGTGCGCCTCCTTCAACAAAACTACCCAGAGCTTGATAGCGCTGGTACAAGGCTTCATACACCAAAGCCGCATCGGCATTGGGTGTATAGGTTTTACAAACGCTGGAGGCCATAATTTCTTGAGCGGCGCTCACATCTTTATGGGCACCGCCCACTATTG
>DATBNH010000221.1:0-4071 GCA_036554405.1 Cellvibrionaceae bacterium
ATTGAATGCCGTACTCATCGGCTTGCAACTCCTGAGTGCGGCCGTAACGCGCCTGCCAGGCTTGGGCGCCCACGCCCAACGCCCCCATAGTCAGCGCGCCCAGCTCCGGGTCTTTACTGCTCACAGCCAGCCCCGCTGCCATTACCCCTACACCGAGCAGGGTATTTTGGGTTTGCTGCTGGGCACTGTGGCGCGCAGCGGCGTGAACCACCTCGTGACCGAGCACTGCAGCCAGTTGCGATTCGTCTTCAAGCAACACCAGTAACCCGCGGTTGATGGCAATTTTACCGCCGGGCATGGCCCAGGCGTTGGGTACATCGTTATTGAGTACCACAAACTCGTAAGGCAGGTTGGGGCGATGGCTGGCGCGAGCGAGCTTTTGCCCCACATTATTGACATAGACACTCAGGTCGGGATCCACCACGTAGCGGCCGCCCTGCATCTGTTGCGCGGGGCCGTAATTTTGTTGCCCCAAGGCCACTTCTTGCTGTGCCGACATCAGCGACAGTTCATTTTCGCCGGTGACCGGGTTGACCGAGCAGGCGCCGAGCCCGATTACTGTGAGTGCGATTGCAAGACGATAAATAAAGACTTTCACGTTTTCCTCCCGTGCGATACCAGTGTGGCCATGGGTATAATAGGCGCTTGCTTTACAGTCTACGAGGTTTTTATGTCGGCTTTACAGGCCATTGAATTATTCGCCGGGTTAAGGCCCGACGGCCAGCCCATCATCGAGCGTTTGCCGGTGAAGGTTTTACCCGATAACACCGTGCAACTGGTGCGCTCGCCCGCTTTTGTTAAGGGCTTGGCCATGGGCGATACTATTCGCGCCGATAGCGAGCGGCGCGAATTTGACATTGTACAACACAGCGGTAACCTGTGTGTGCGTGTGTTCACCCGTGGCGACACGGCTCCACTAGCGGAGAAACTGGCAGGACCACTGGCCAAACTCGGTGGCGAGATAGAACAGGAATCGCCGCATCTGTTGGTGTGTTGTATTCATGTCAGCTGTGGTTTCAGTGCTATTGAAGCGGTGTTTAATGACGCCATCGATGCCGACAGCAACTGGTTGTACGGCAATGTCTACGACCCGGCCGACGGTGTAACCCCTCTCAACTGGTGGCAGCCTCTACTGCAGCCAGAATAATCCCCAGCCGCCCCGCATTTGTGTAATCGGAGTATTCGCCCTGATGTTAATGGTTATATCGCCTGCTAAGACGCTGGATTTTGACGCTCCAGCCATCACCCGAAAAATCAGCACACCGGAATTTCTGTCGCAATCGACCGAATTAATCGAGCAGTTAAAGGCTCTGTCCCCGGCGGATATCTCCAGCTTGATGGGCATTAGCGACAAGTTGGGGCTGTTGAATTTTGATCGCTATCACGCCTGGCAGACGCCCTTCACTCAGAATAATGCCAAACAGGCCATTTTGGCTTTTAAGGGCGATGTCTATACCGGGCTTGAGGCAGAGACCTTTAGTGCAGCTGATTTCACCTTTGCGCAAAAGCAACTGCGCATTTTGTCGGGACTTTATGGCCTACTTAAACCACTGGATTTGATACAACCCTACCGGCTGGAAATGGGTACCCGTTTCGCCAACAGTCTGGGCGAGAACCTCTATCAGTTCTGGGGCGACACTTTGACCGATGCGCTCAATCAACAATTACCCAAACGCGGTGAGCGGGTGCTGGTCAATCTCGCCTCTAATGAATACTTCAAAGCGGTGAATATCAAGGCGCTGGACGCCCGGGTCATCACTCCAGTGTTTAAAGACTGGAAGAATGGCCAATACAAAATCATTAGTTTTTTTGCCAAAAAAGCCCGTGGCATGATGAGTGCCTACAGCGTTAAACACCGTCTGAGCGACCCGGAGGGTCTCAAGAGCTTTAATGTTGCCGGTTACGCTTGGCAGCCTGAGCTGTCTTCACCGAATCAATGGGTATTTACCCGCCGGGAGAGTTGAATATCGGCTACGCTTAGGGCATAGCGCAAGGAGATACGGGCATGGCATTACGCATACTGGTGGCAGATGACGCCAGTTTTATTCGCGATCTGGTGAAAAAGCACCTGCGCGACAGTTTCCCCGGGGTCGAGGTCATCGAGGCCACCGATGGCAGTCGAGCAATGGCGATGCTGAAAACCCAGAGCGTGGATTTAATTTTGTCCGATTGGGAGATGCCCAATGTCAGCGGTGAGCAACTGTTGCTCAATCTGCGCGCAGACCCTCGCCATCAGGCGATTCCCTTTATTATGATTTCCAGCCGCGGCGGACGCGATCATGTAGTCAAAGCGGTGCAGGCTGGCGTATCGGATTACCTGACCAAGCCCTTTACTCCCGAAGAACTGATCCGCAAAGTGGTAAAACAGCTGAAAAAAGTCGGTATTAACCCCGCTGCCGATCACCGCCAGAGAGCTGGGAACCAGGGCACAGCTTTCGGTTCGGTGGATGTATTGACCGGCGGTAGCCAGGAGGGCGCAGTGCCAGCAGCGGCATCGGCGGCCAAAAACAATGCCAAGGGCAAAGCGCAATTGCGCTTTAGTAGCAATGAGGCGCCGGTGGGCTGTGTGCTTAAAGAGCTGTCTTTGCAGAGCATGACCGCGCTGTTTCCCCGCTCGAATAACTTGCCGGGTCTGTTCGATCAGGTGGCAGTGCATGTCTTGCGCGAAGGCGACGAGCCGTTGCAACTGAACGGCTATGTTCATGCCTTACAGGCCGGTGAGACTCGGCCGGAGACTCAAATTATTAAAACCGTGATCCGCTTTGTGGATAACGACGCCGATAAATTCGAACAACTCTCTTTACTGATAGGCCAATAGCGTGAATGATCTAGAACAACACCGTCACTATCTGGATCACTGCATCACTCTGGCACGCCAGAGCGCTGAAGCCGGCGGTGGCCCGTTTGCGGCTCTGGTGGTTAAGGATGGCGAGGTTATTGCTGAGGCCTGTAACCGGGTAACCAAGGACTGCGATCCCACAGCCCATGCCGAGGTAAGTGCTATACGGGCGGCCTGCCGGGTGTTAGAGAGCCACCAGTTAGACGGTTGTATCATCTATTCCAGTTGCGAGCCCTGCCCCATGTGCCTGGGAGCCATTTACTGGGCGAGAGCGAAGGCGGTGTACTACGCAGCCACTCGCTATCAGGCCGCCGACGCAGGCTTTGATGATTCGCTGGTGTACCGTGAGATTGCGACCCCGGACTCCGAGCGTCTTATTCCCTTTGTTCATCTGCAGACACCGCTGGCCGATGCGCCATTTTCTGCCTGGAATACGCTGGCAGATAAAGTCCGCTACTGAATTGCCCTCAAAAGCGTGTGCCCGCTGCCGTTCCGAGCAGTGGTTGGTTTTGTCTGGCCGGCTCTAGGCTGTGATTCAACACTTTTTTACTTGTTATTGATACCTGTATATGTGAGTTTATTCCTCTCGTTGTAAGCGTGATGAGTTTCACGTTTGTCGGTATAAAAATCACAGAGAAGGAAGGACTCCCGTGATGTTATCGTATGTGAGAGCATTGCCGCTATTGGTGGCCATGCTGCCGGTTTTTGCCAGTGCGCAAAGTGTCTCTTCCGGCCCGCTGAATGCGCTGCCGGTCAACAGTAGCTGGATGCTGTTCGCACTGGCGCTGGGGGTGGCGGTTATTGCCTGGTGGGGGCTGCGGCGCGCAGGTGTGCGCAAGGTGCAGGCGGCGATAGCGCCATTGGTGTTTGTGGTAGGCGCCAGCTGGCTGACGGCCAGTACCGAGTTGGAAGCGCAGTTACTGGTACAGTTTACCGATCCCAAAGGTGAAACCCTGTCTCTGCCCGACGAACAGCTGTATTTTGAGGTAAGCAACAGCGCTGATGCCAGGTTGCGCATTACCAATATCGAGCCGCCGGAGGGCTGTTCATGGCCGAAGAGTTCTCATTTTCCTTGGCTGCGACCTTTCCCGGAAGTGGAAGATCCCGACATGTGTGAAGTGGGTAAAGTGCTGGGATTAGGCCAGGGTTGTGAGCTGGATTTCCGTTACTGCAATCTCGACTGATAGATTGACACTGCAGTAAACCTGACGCCTTTCAAATCTCGGGCGACC
>DATBNH010000248.1:0-2564 GCA_036554405.1 Cellvibrionaceae bacterium
GCGCGATCACCAGCCTCTTCACCCATGCCCACAATACCGCCGCAGCAGACTTTCATACCGGCGGCGCGCACATTGGCCAGGGTATCCAGGCGATCCTGATAGGTGCGGGTGGTGATAATTTCGCCGTAGTACTCGGGCGAGGTATCCAGATTATGATTGTAGTAATCGAGCCCAGCACTGGCCAGTTGTTGCGCCTGGGCGTCATCCAGCATACCCAGTGTCATACAGGTTTCCAGCCCCAGGGACTTCACCTCTTTAACCATATGAGTGACATAGGGCATATCCTTGCCCTTGGGCGAGCGCCAGGCGGCGCCCATACAAAAACGCGTAGCGCCGCTGGCTTTGGCAGCGCGGGCCTCTTCCACCACCTTTTCCACCGCCATCAGTTTTTCGCGCTCAAGGCCGGTATCGTAGCGAGCGCTCTGGGGGCAATAAGCACAATCTTCCGGACAGGCACCCGTTTTAATGGAACACAGAGTGCTCACCTGCACTTCGTTGGCATTAAAGTGCGCCCGGTGCACGCTCTGGGCCTGGAATAACAAATCGTTAAAAGGCTGATTAAACAGGGCGAGAATCTCGGCGCGTGTCCAGTCGTGGCGCACAGCAGCAGGGGCAATTGAAGCGGTCATGTTCACAGTTTTCCATTAGAGGCTTGCGCCTTGCGGCCAAGCTGATAGGCTATTTACTGTTGCCATCATAATCTGGGCAATCTTCTTGTCAACCCGAAAAGGACTTTGAGGTTAACAATGCTATCAATTCTCTGCTTAGTGCCCGCTGGCGAATGCCTGCTATGCCGCTGCCAATCACCGCAACCGGGCGCCTGCCCCGACTGCCTCGACGATTTACAACATCTCGCTCTCGGCCAAAATATATGCAGTCACTGTTCTTTACCGCTGGATCGCCCGGATTTTCTGTGTGGCCATTGCCTGCGCCAGCCGCCAGATTTCAGCCTGAGCGCGATACCCTTTAGCTATCACTATCCACTGGATCATTTGATTACTCAATTCAAATACAGCGGCTGTCATGGCAGCGGGCGCCTGTTAAGCTGTTTACTCAACGCGTATCTGCAAACGTTTTACCGCACCCACCCGGCGGTTTCCTTGCCCGATTTGGTCATAGCGACGCCGTTACATTGGCGACGCCGCTGGCAGCGCGGTTTTAATCAAAGCGAATATCTGGCGCGTCGCGCTGCCGCAGCTCTTGAACGGCCCTGCATCAACACCGCGCTCAAACGTCAGCGCGCTACTCAGCCCCAGCAGGGGCTGTCAAAACGCCACCGCAGCGCCAACGTTAAAGGCGCGTTTATGGTACCCACCCGGCAGCGAGCGCGACTGCAAAACAAGTGCGTTGCCCTGGTGGACGATGTGGTCACCACAACCACCACGGCCCGGGAGATTAGCCGAGTATTGATCAAAGCCGGCGCCAAGGACGTGCATATTTGGGCATTAGCGCGTACACCGGACCACATGTAAGCGATACATATCTGTACAATGACCGTAATTCATCCAGAGCAGTCACCATGAGCGATGTAACGCAACACCCCTATGACAGCCTGACGCCAGATCTGGTGATGGACGCAGTAGAGAGTCTGGACTATCGCTGTGACGCCCGTGTGTTTGCCCTTAACAGCTACGAAAACCGCGTCTATCAAGTGGGCATTGAGGAGGCCGCGCCGCTAATCGCCAAATTTTATCGCCCGGCGCGCTGGAGTGATGAGCAAATCCTGGAAGAGCATGAGTTTTCACACACTCTGGCCGATCTCGGTGTGTCGGTAGTACCACCGCTGGTCCTCAACAACGATTCCACATTGGCTCAGTTCGCCGATTTTCGCTTTGCCCTCTATCCTCGCCAGGGCGGCCATGCGCCCAATCTCGACGACTTTGATCATCTGCTCAGCCTCGGCCGGGCACTGGGGCGCATTCATGCGCTGGGGCGGGTCCGGCCATTCGCTAGCCGCCCATCCATTACGGTAGAAACTTTTGGCCGTGCCAGCCGCGAGTTTCTGCTGGAAAACGCTTTTATTCCCGAGTCACTGCTGCCCGCCTACACCACCTTAAGTGAAGATTTACTGCAGCACTGCGATCGCATTTTTAACGACACCCATTTTCAGCCGATTCGCCTGCATGGGGATATGCACCCAGGCAATATTCTCTGGCGCGAAGATGTACCCCACTTTGTGGATTTTGATGATGCCCGCATGGGCCCGGCGGTGCAGGATTTGTGGATGTTATTGTCGGGCGAGCGCAGCCAACAGAGCTTACAGCTGGCAGAAATTCTGGAAGGCTACGGTGAGTTTTGCGATTTTAACCCTGCCGAGTTGCTGCTGATAGAGGCACTGCGGACCCTGCGTATCATGCACTACAGCGCTTGGCTGGCAAGACGCTGGCAAGACCCGGCTTTTCCTCACAGCTTTCCCTGGTTCAATACCGAGCGCTACTGGGCCGAGCATATTCTGGAGCTGCGCGAACAACTGGCCGCACTGGGCGAGCCGCCGCTGACCGTTTACTAACAGGCTGTTGAAAAACGTTTTCGAGGTAGTCGATGCGAGGCAAAATCGTGCGAGC
>DATBNH010000278.1:0-1688 GCA_036554405.1 Cellvibrionaceae bacterium
TAAACAACTGGCAGAATCTATTGTCAAAAGCCGCGAGTTGGCAGGCAAGCCGCTCAGGGTCTTTGCCAGCATCGACGAGGCGGTGAAAGCCCGCACCCGCGGTTTGTTTCCATTGAGCCCATCGGCGGCCAAGGTCTTGACCGAACGCGGTGTTACCCAGGTGCCGGGCGGTTTTAGTTGGAGTACCGATCAGCGCTTACTGGCGCCTTCGGCGTTTCATTTGACTAAAGGCCAAATACACGCGTTTATCTCTAGCATCAAGGCGAAAACCCGGGTGATTTTGGCTCGTGAGGGCATGCCCAAACTCTACGCCGGATTTGAGGCGGGGCTTAGTCACTACCCGGCTTTTGACGTACAGATTTTACCCGGGGGCCATCATTTGCACCTGGAGCAACAGGCAGCGGATGTGGCAGCGTTAATTAATGACTTTTTATAAAAAGGAAAACCCTTTGCCTGATATGCTGGTAAGACATGCTCGCGATTTATTTTTATTGTTGCTGGCCTTGATGTGCGGCGCAGTAGCCAATGCCGATATTCCCGCCTTTAATAATTACCCCGATGCGCGCGTAGTGTTCAGCTCAAACGAGCAGACGGGCAATTATGTGTTGGCGCTGGGAAACTACACCAAGGTGGGTGGCTTGTGGCGAGTGAGTGAGCAACGCCTTGGCGGTCAACTGATGCGTAAGACATATGAACTGCCAGATAACCATAGCGCTGAAGATGGTTTTGATTTTTTCTACCGGCAACTGGCCGGGGCATCTCCGCGAGAGCTCTACCGCTGTAGCGGCCGTCAATGCGGACAATCTAATACCTGGGCCAATAACCATTTTGGTATTTATCAGCTTTACGGGTTGGACCAATTCCAGCACTTTGGTACCTTTGAATTAACCGCTCCACGCTACGCCGGTGTTTACGTTACCCTTTACAGTGTATTGCGCGGTAATCGGCGAGTGTTTGTACAGCTGGAAGTTCTCGAAAGCGGCGATAAAGCCAGTTACACCGTAGCCAGCAACCCCGAAACCTTGCTGAATCAATTACTAAACGAAGGCTATACACGCTTTTTAAAACTGGACTACGGTAACGACAGCGCCGCAGCGACACTGGCAGATAATCATCTGGATGCCCTGGTTGCCGCCCTTAATAAAGCCACTGCACTACAAGTCGCGGTGGTAGGGCACAACCATGAAGCCGTTAGTCTTAGCGAACAACAAAAGCGATCCTTGCAGGTAGCGGATACCTTGCGCACCACCTTGATTAAACGCGGCATTAAAACCGAGCGTTTGCAGGCCGAAGGGTTGGGCGGATTAGCCCCAGGCGGGCGAGGCGATAGCCGGGTATGGGTAGATGTGGTGGTGGTTCAGCCTTAGCTTTTAGCTATTGCAAGCCGGAGGCAACGTGCCTCCGGTTAGCGGCTAAGTATTATCAGCCCGAATGATTTTTACTTGAACCAACTATATAACGATTCACGCATCTGACAAAGCGTGCCGGTTATTGAAACCATATGGATAGGATTTGGGGTTAAGCTTGAAAGGAACAGTGTCAGCAATCTTACTTGTGATCAGTGTTGCAGTCGCATCAGAAGACGGTTTGGTGGTTCAACTTACCTTCACGAAGCATCAGTAGACGGTTCTGAGAGCAGTAGCTACATCACAATGCGCTCTTGTTGAGTTATCTTGAAACGTCTATTT
>DATBNH010000344.1:0-5435 GCA_036554405.1 Cellvibrionaceae bacterium
TTAAACGCGATAATAAACACAGCACTTACGGCAATCAGGCCGTGGACCATGGTGAGGCCAAACAGCACTTTGGGGGTGGCCATACACAGGCCCTGCACTTCAAACAAAAATGGCAGCCATTTATCCAGCGGTGCCCAGGCGGGGAAGTTGGCAAAAAACCCACAGCTACCACCGCTGCCAATATTGTATTCAATCTGCACCATAATCCAGGTTTCATGGGCTAACCCCACGGCTAGCAGCAGACCTGCCACAGCCGACAACAGGCGTGTAAAGCGCCAGCGTCTGAGTGGAAGCGCCAGCAGCGATAGCATTAACAACGCAAACAGCCATACGCGAATATAGATGCAGATCTCACAGGGCGGGTCGCCCAGCACGTATTGATAGAACAGCGCGCCCGCCTCCAGAGCAGCGCAAATAAGCGCAGTGGCAAGCCAAAAGCTGCGCGTGTTAGCCCAGTCCAGCGGACGGCGCCAAGAGGGTGTGGTAGCAGATAGCGACATGGTATGTCCGTGCAGTTAACAGTGGTGATGTATCAGATACTGAATCGACAGATAGTTTAACCCTTGGCAGACACTATTGTAACGTCAAATACACGCCGTCATAAGCGTTAGTGCCGTCGCACTTGCCTCTTGCCTGGCGCTTTGAGTGTTACGATTTGTTGTGATTTGTTGGTAGTGGAAAACTCCCGGGCCGGTTATCGGCGGCTTTAAGCCAGCAAGGCAGTTCTGTGTAGGCACAGCTTTGATGATATCGGTGTAATTCTGCCGGTGGACGTTCAATGATTAATTTTCTATTTTTATCAGAGTGTTAGCTCGGATAGGTGGCGGCGAGAAACCATAGCCCACTAACGGAGTGTTTTTTTGTTAGCGTTAACGGGGCGATAGGCGATGTTTTTTTAATCAGTGGAACTAACCGGGAGAAATCTCTTTGCTGTGTAAATGTGTGTTTATAGCCGGTTTGACTTGGTCAGGGGACCCAATTACTGTTTGCGCTGAAAATCATAACAACGGATAACGGTAGAGCCATGAATAATAAATCCCCTGTTTTTCTGCTGACTGTTTGCGCAAGCAGCTTGTTGGCAGCCTGTGCCATTTCAACTTCGAATACTTCAGGCAATAGTGGTTTTGCCCTTAATGAGCGCGATTATTTTCAGCAGCGCGGTGTCGGGGTGATGGTCTTTGAAGACACCTTTCCCGAGAGCCATCAGAGCGGCGTAATTATGGTGAGCCATGGCACCCGCATTGCGACTAATGGTGATTTGCGGCTGGAGCCAACTCCGGGGCAGTGGTCGCCCGTGCCTAAGCTGGTGAGCCGTGAGGTAGACCACGAGCGCGGCGAAATTCGCGCCAAGCTCAGTTACCCGGATGAAAAACAGCATCTGGTGGGCTTTAATCCGCTCAAGTATCCAGACCTGGAGCTGGATTACGAGCTGCAGGTCAGCGCCGAGGGCGACGCCATTCATGTGCGCGTACATCTTGAGCAGCCACTGCCCGAGGAATGGGTAGGCGAGGTGGGCTTTGTCATGGAGTTGTACCCGGCCGATTTATTTGGCAAGGCCTGGGTGATGGACGATGCCACCGGGATTTTTCCGCGTCAGCCCTACGCTGTTCAGGTGCCCCCGGGCAGTGCCGCTACTCCTGAGATTGTCGCCAGTGGTGAGTTGAAAGACCTGTTACCGCTGGCCAACCATCGCGCCCGTCCGGCGCCGCTGGCCACCGGCAAGCGCTTGGCGGTAGCACCAGAATCCGATAAATTGCGTATGCTGATCGAGGGGCACAGCGGTGAGTTGGAGTTGCTGGACGGCCGTGTGCAGCACCAGAACGGCTGGTTTGTAGTGCGCTCAAAAGTGGCGGCAGGCGCCACTGAAAACGCCATCCACTTGACCTTGACGCCCAATGTGATCAGCGATTGGGTGGCCCCTCCGGTCATTCAACACTCCATGGTGGGCTATCACCCGGCGCAAGAAAAAGTGGCGGTGATTGAAACCGACCCCAATGATAAAACCCCCAAAACCATGCAGCTGCGGCGTTTGGCGGGCGATGGTCAGCATCAGGTGGTGCTCGATAAAAAGCCCGAGCCCTGGGGCGATTTTTTACGCTACCGGTATTTTCACTTCGACTTTTCGGAGGTGACTGTTGAGGGCATGTACCAGCTGGTACTGGGCGATACCGTAAGTGAGCCCTTCCGTATTGCCGCCAATGTTTACGATCAAAACGTATGGCAGCCCACGCTTGAATACTTCTTACCCATCCAGATGGCGCATATGCGAGTGAAGGAGAAATACAAACTTTGGCACGATGCCAGTCACTTGGACGACGCGCTGATGGCGCCGGTGGATATCAATCACTTTGACGGCTATGTGCAGGGCCCTTCGACACTGACTGACTTTGAACCTTTGCAACACGTACCGGGTTTGGCCCAGGGTGGTTGGTTTGACGCTGGCGATGAAGACCTTAGGGTAGAATCGCAGTCCGGCGAGGTGTTTATTTTAAGTGCCGCCTATGACGAGTTTGGCGTGGATCACGATAACACCCTGATCAATCAGGATCTGCGCTTGGTCGAGCTGCGCGAGCCCGATGGTATTGCCGATATGCTGCAGCAAATCGAGCACGGTTTGTTGACGGTGGTGGGCGGTTATCAGGCCCTTGGCCGATTATACCGGGGTATTATTGTGCCCACTCTGACCCAGTACGTGATGGGCGGAGACTTCTCTGGTCAAACCGATAATTTGATATACGACCCCTCCCTGGCGCCCGGCGAGCGCACCGCTACCCATTCCGGACTGGCTGATGACCGCTGGGTGTTTACCGAGCAAAATCCCGGCCGCGAGTTTCACGCTATTGGCAATATTGCCGCCAGTGTTGGCCCCATGCGCGATTACAACCCGCAAATGGCCGAACAGGCGTTGACCGCTGCTACCGAACTTTGGGCGGTGCCACGAGCGGTAGAAAGTGATGGTGTGCGCGGCAACAAATTGCGTGCGGCGGTGGAATTGTTTCGCGCGACCGCCGACCCCCAATACCGCGAGTACATTATTGCCGAGCAAGATTTTATTGTGGAGCATTTCCAGAGTATCGGTTGGGCTGTGGCCCGGGTGGTGCATGATTTGAATCACCCGCCGCTGACTCAGGCCATGCGCGCTGAGGCGGCCAATTTCTATGCCGAGATTGAAGATCGCATGACTCACACTCCTTATGGCCTGTCGTTTGAGATGCAACTGTGGGGTCGGGGCTGGGACTTACAGCGCCAAGGTGTCTCTCATTACTTTTTGCACAAGGCCTTTCCCGAGGAGTTTGGCAAGGATTACCTGCTCAATATTATTCACTATGTACTGGGCACCAACCCCGGCTCCAATAACCAGTCTTACGCCTCGGGTGTGGGTGCGCGTTCCAAAACCTCGGCCTACGGTATTAATCGCATGGACTACAGCTATGTGCCGGGCGGGGTAATTGTCGGTACTGCGCTGGTGGGGCCAGACTTCCCCGAGCTTAAGCAATTTCCTTTCTTATGGCAGCAGTCGGAATACGTGCTTGGCGGCGGTGCCAGTAACTTTATGTTTTTGGCACTGGCGGCGGATCATTTGCTCAATCAGCCATAACCGCCTATTAAAGGTACTGCTTTTCTTTGAGGGTGCTCTGCTTTGGCAGGGCACCTTTTTTATTGTGCGGCGTTTATGGTGTGTTTGGGTAATCTGGATAGATGGCTAGTTGGCGCTTGATGGACACTGCATCGGCCAGAAAGCGAGAATTTTTGGTGAATATTAGGGTTTGGCACTCGCTTTTTGCATTATTCTATCATATAGTACATGTGACCATATCTAGGGCGGGCGTGGTCGCCGAGCACCTGTAAGTGTAAGTTCAGGCCCCCTGGCAGTTGCGTTTAGGGCTGAAGGAAGGGATCATCACCCCTCCTTTAATGTAAATTCCACAATAAGAATCTCAAAACTATGAATACCCAATCACATGTACTCACAGTTAAGGAAAAGGTCGGCTATAGCCTGGGTGATCTGGCAGCCAACCTTGTATTCCAGACCCTTGTTACCTTTATTGCCTATTACTACACCGATGTGTATAAGCTGGAGCCCAGCACCGCCCAGTGGGTGATTGCCACCTGCGGTATTATCGGTGGTGTGGTCTTTGCCCCGGTAATGGGTATGATTGCCGACCGCACCCGCACCCGCTGGGGCCGCTACCGCCCGTGGATTCTGTGGACATCGGTGCCCTTTGGCGTGCTGGTATTTCTCACTTTTACCACCCCGGATTTGAGCTATAACGCCAAAGTGGCCTACGCTTTTATCACCTATCTGTTGCTGATGCTGTTGTATTCGGCCAATAACCTGCCTTACTCTTCATTGAGCGGTGTACTCACCGGCAAAATGTCCGAGCGCAACAGCTTGTCCAGCTACCGCTTTGTGGCGGTCATGGTGGCTCAGTTTATCGTGCAGGTGTTGTTATTACCGCTGGTGTTGTTGTTTGGCGATGGCGATCAGGCGCTGGGTTTTGAACGCATAATGATGGTGTTTGCGGTGGTGGGTGTGATCTGTTTTTTAATCACCTTCTTTACCACCCGCGAGCGGGTCATTGAGCAAAATACCGTTAATAACACCATCCTTGAAGATTTAGGTGACCTGGTTAAAAATGGTCCTTGGCGGATCATGTTGCTGGTAACCATTTTGGTGTTTGTACACTTGGCTCTGCGCGGCGGTACTCTGGTCTATTACTTCCAGTACTACGCCAGCCAGAGTGAGCTGAGCGCTTTCCTTAACGGTATTGGCTTTAACGGGTTGATCTCATCGATACAAAGTGTATGGCCTAACTTCCGCTGGCCCGAGGCGGTACATGCCTCAGCTTTTGGTCTGTTTAACGGTGCCGGTATAATTATGATGATTACCGGCATCAGTCTGGCCAAGCCCCTGGCTGATCGCTTTGGCAAACGCGACGTTTTTGGTGGCGCATTGTTTGTGTCTACCCTGTTTATTGTGGCCTTTGTTTTTATTCCCCGCGATGCGGTGGGTATGATGTTCCTCTCGCAGATTCTGCACGGGTTTTTCTACGGCATCACTATCCCGTTGCTGTGGGCGATGATTGCCGATGTGGCCGATTACTCCGAGTGGAAAAACAATCGTCGCGCCACAGCCATTATTTTCTCGGCGATGATTCTTGGCTTGAAACTCGGTCTGACTATCGGCGGTACCTTGGTGGTGACCTTCCTTGCCGCCTATGGCTACCAGGCCGGTGTGCCTGAGCAGAGTGCATACTCTATATACGGTATTAAAATGACTATGAGTGTGTTCGCCTCAGTTCCTTTCTTCGCTGCCTGCGCAATGTTGTTTTTGTATCGGATCAACAAAAAAACAGAAATGCAAATTGAGCAGGATCTGGCGGCTCGGCGAGTTCAGCCTACAGTTGAGCAACCCCTCACTTAAATTTTTCAAC